>JAZOSN010000072.1:0-3764 GCA_045657105.1 Eubacteriales bacterium | reverse complement strand
AGCTTTGTACTTTCTCGTTGTTGTTCAATTTTCAAGGACCAATCTGCCTTCCCTCTTTTGAGGTCAGCCTTGTTATTATATCACTTCATTTCCTCTTTGTCAATACCTTTTTTAAAAGTTTTTCGTATTTTTTGAAAAAATTTTAATCTTTTCTTCGAACATTTCGCGACACGCTCTGTGTCCGTGTTCAAATTACGCGGTACTTACGCCGTTTTTTTGCAGTGATACCCTGCGCTCTCATTTGAGCGCCTCAGTAGTATAGCACTAACTTTCGCTTTTGTCAAGCCTTTTTTTAAAAATTTTTAAGATTTTTTCAAAAAAATCGAAATTCCGACCGTTACGGCAATATTTTAATTTCCGCCCGTCTTGACAAATATATAATATAAATGTATAATTTATATAACGAAGTACAATGACAGAAAAGCGATAAAAATATGGACATATCAAAATTCCCTATTCTTTCGAAGATAAAATCTCCGAACGATCTGAAAAAGCTGCCTACCGAATCTCTCGACACTCTTGCCGAGGAGATCCGCGCACTGCTCATAGAAAACGTAAGTGCCACCGGAGGACATCTTGCGTCGAATCTCGGAGTGGTTGAGCTTTCTATTGCCCTGCACTACGTTTTCGATTCTCCGCGAGATCGCATAATCTGGGACGTAGGACATCAGTGCTACACTCACAAGCTTTTGACCGGAAGAGCAGAAGCGTTTGACACTCTTCGCTCGCCCGGCGGACTTTCGGGCTTTACAAAGCGAAGCGAGAGCGAGCACGATCAGTTCGGAAGCGGACACAGCTCGACCTCTGTTTCGGCAGGACTCGGATTTGCATTTGCAGACCGTCTTGATAAACGGGATTCGTTCACGGTGGCTGTCATCGGCGACGGCGCGTTCACCGGCGGAATGGTGAGTGAGGCTCTCAACAATCTCGATCCGTCGCTTCCCTTCCTTATTATATTTAACGAAAACGAGATGTCGATCTCGAAAAACGTCGGAGCGTTTGCGCGCTACATATCGAATATCCGCTCAACGAAAAAGTATTTCACGGTCAAGAACCGCGCGAAGCTGACTCTTTCGAACACCGCGCTCGGATCAAAAATCGCAAACGGACTCAGATACCTCAAACGCAAATGGAAAAACAACATTTACGGAAGCAACTATTTTGAAAACATCGGTCTGAAATATTTAGGTCCGATCGACGGAGGCGACACCGAAAAGGTGATCGATCTGCTCGAAGAAGCAAAGCGCAGAGGAAAAAGCGCGGTCATTCATCTGAAAACGCTCAAAGGCAAGGGATTTGCACCTGCCGAGAGCTCGCCTGAGCATTTCCACATAGTTTATCCCGAAAAGTCGCCCGAAAAGACCTTTTCCAAGGTTTTTGGAGATCGTCTTACCGCGCTTGCCGAAAAGGACGAGCGCATCTGTGCTATAACCGCGGCAATGTCCCACGGTTGCGGACTAAGTGGCTTTGAATCGCGTTTTCCGGATAGATTTTTCGACGTCGGAATTGCAGAATCACACGCCACGACCTTTGCGGCAGGACTTGCCGCAGCAGGAAAGCGTCCGGTTTTCGCGGTATATTCCTCATTTTTACAGAGAAGCTACGACAACATCATACACGACGTTGCGCTTCAAGGACTGCCGGTGACCTTTGCAATCGACCGCGCAGGTCTTGCAGGCGCAGACGGCCCAACTCATCACGGGATTTTCGACGTTTCGTTTCTCTCGTCCATTCCGGGCGTCGAGCTTTACGCCCCGCTCTCATTTGAGTCACTCGAAAAGGCGCTTGAAAAAGCCATTCTCTCGGACAAGCCATCGTTTATAAGATACCCGTCGGGCGAAGAAGACAAAAACTCGCTCGCAAAGCTCACGAGGCGTTCGGAATACATTCTCGAAAATGCGGTTGACACAGACACCTGCGACAGTATCATCATCACCTACGGCAAGGTCTGCGCTCAGGCGCTTGCGGCTTCCGAGGCACTTGCCAAGGACTCTCACTCCTGCAAGGTCATCGCGATCGAGCGTCTTATGCCGTACGACGAGATCGCAGACGAGATCGTCAATATTCTCCCCGAAAAGAAAGCCCCGATAATTTTTCTCGAAGAGGGTATGAAAAACGGCGGAGCGGCAATGAATATATATGAGCGTATCCGCGAGAGCGAAAAGATGTCAGGCAGAGCCTTCCGCATAAAGGCAATCGAAGGATTTGCCTTCTCCGAAAAGGACAGAAGCCTTTACGAGAGCTGCTCTCTCGACTCGGCAAGTATTATATATAATATAAAGGAAGAGTTTTTATCCAAAAAGTAAACAATTTATTTATTTTCCGCTTTTCCTTGACATTACAGAGCCTAAATGATACAATTAAAAAGCCCTCAAACGAAAGGATCGTTACAATATGGCTAAATACAGACAGGCAAAAATAGACGAGGAGATCGCACGCGCACTCGGCGACATTATGCGCACAGTCCGCGATGCGCGACTTGAAGGCTGTGTGTTCAGTATCACGCGAGTCCATGCCGCGCCCGACCTCTCGACTGCCGAAATTTATTATTCCTATCTCGGAAGCAAAAGTCTTGACGACGTCAAAAAAGGCATAAAGAGCGCAAACGGATATATCCGCTCGTCGCTCTCGCGCAGACTTAATCTCCGTCAGACTCCCGAGCTCACTTTTATTTACGACCGCTCTATGGAAAACGGAGCGCGTATCTTCGAGCTTCTCAAACAGGTCGATATTCCCGAAGAGGAAGACGACTCGGACGGTGAAGAAAACTAAAATGGCAAAAAGCGAAAAACAGGCAGAAAATTCCCTTTTTTCGGGAATTCTCTGCATAAACAAACCGAGCGGCTTCACCTCGCACGACGTGGTGAACAAGCTGCGGCGGCTATACAACACTAAAAAAGTCGGTCACACCGGCACGCTCGATCCTATGGCGACCGGAGTGCTCATCGTCCTCATCGGAGGCGCGGTAAAGGCGTCCGAATATCTGATGAGTCAGAAAAAGGCATACCTCGCAGGGCTTCGGCTCGGGCTCACCTCGGACACCGAGGATATAAGCGGAACTATTCTCACACGATGCGAGGATCTCCCGAAAAAAGAAGAGGTTTTTGCAGTCTGCAAGGATTTCGTCGGAGATATTATGCAAATTCCGCCTATGTACAGCGCACTGAAAGTCGGCGGCAAAAAGCTTGTTGACATCGCACGAAGCGGAGAAAGCATCGAGCGCGAGGCGCGCCCGATAAGCGTTTACCGCCTTGACTGCGAGTGCATAAACGAGGAAAGCGGTGACTATCTCCTTTCGGTCGAGTGCTCGAAGGGCACTTACATACGAACGCTCTGCGCGGATATTGGCGCAAAGCTCGGTTGCGGCGGACTGATGTCATCGCTCGAACGCCGTGAAAACTGCGGATTTTCGATAGAAAAGTCGCACACGCTCGAAGAGATCGATGCGCTTGATATATCGGAGCGCGGAAATCTGCTCATTCCTATTGAAAAAGCTTTTTGTGACTACACTCGGCTTGATCTTGTTCCCTTTTATGCGACACTTGCAAAAAACGGAGTCAAGCTTTTCGCATCGAAGGTGGCAAAGGACGCGCAGATCGGCGAAAAATTCGCACTTTACGAGGGCGGAAGCTTCTTTGCGGTAGCCGAGGCAATTCAAAACGCCGATGGCGAAACGCTCATAAGGGTTATGAAGCAGTTTAAATAGAGTTCAAAGTGCAAAGCCCGATGCCGTTGGCATCGCGTAACGGTTTGCTTCGCAAATC
>JAZOSN010000071.1:0-10796 GCA_045657105.1 Eubacteriales bacterium | reverse complement strand
CTTTTTCTTGTTAATAGCCGAAATTATCGCCATATCGAACTTGGGCGAGCGGTCACCGTAATTAAAGAGACCGTTCTTTTCCTGCTCAACGTCGGTGAGCTGGGTGTAGCAGAAGCCGCACATCATCGGGTTGTCGAGAAGCGCGGTGGTAAGCGCCTCGTATCTCTCGTAGAACTCCTCGAAGCTGAACGCCGATTTTCCGTAGCTCCAGTTGCCCGTTCTGCCCTGAGCAAAGCCGTTGGTTTCAAGCTGGAAGCCGATTCCGCCGTACTCGGATACCATTACGGGCTCACCCTTCCAGCACTGACGCGACTTTCCGCAGCGATCGTAAAGATCGTTTTCCTTGTAAAGCTTGTCGTAGTGCTCCTTAAAGAGATTGTAGTCCTGCTCGTAATCGTGAACGTCAAAAATATCGGTAACGAAGTGATAGTTTCCGCTGGCGTCGATGCAGGGACGTGTCGGGTCGAGCATCTTCGTCTGATTATATACCGTGTTTATAATAAGAGGACTGCACTTCGTGTGGCGAGGACCGTAATCCCAAGTTTCGTTAAACGGGATCCAACCGATTATAGACGGGTGGTTGAAGTCACGCTTTACAGATGCAAGCCAGTCGGGAAGGAAGGTAGAAAGTACGGAGAGGTTAGCGTAATCAATGCCCCAGTTGCCGTATTCTGCCCATACCATATATCCCATTTTGTCGGCGTTGTAGAGGTATCTCGGTTCAAAGACCTTCTGATGCAGGCGCGCACCGTTGAATCCCGCGTCAAGACCGCACTGAATGTCCTTAATAAGAGCTTCTTCGCTCGGAGCGGTGATGACAGAGTCGGGATAATATCCCTGATCGAGAACGAGTCTTTGGAATACACACTCGCCGTTAAGAAGGAATTTCATACCGCTGAGCTCGACCTTGCGAAGTCCGAAGTAGCTCTTTATCTCGTCCTTTCCGAAGCGGAGAACAAGGTCGTAAAGACGTCCCTTGCCAAGCTCCCATACGTGCTTTTCGGAAAGCTTTATTTCAAGCTGACCGGTGACGGAAAGATTCTTCTTTGTCGCCTCGCCAACCTTTTTGCCCTCGTAGAATACCTCTGCCGAAAGATCTGCCGCTCCGCAAAGCTCCGCATCGATAAATACCGATACGTTTTCGAGATCGGGAATTATCTTTGCATATTTTATGTGGGTTTCGGGAACTATTTCATACCAGACCGTCTGCCAGATACCGGTGTTTCTCGTGTAGTCGCAGCCTCTCGATACGAATTCCTCGGACTGTTTTCCGCGCGGCTGCATATAGGAGCGCACGTCATCGTAGCACGAGATAGTAATGAGGTTTTCGCCTACCGAAAGAAGATTTGTTATATCGTATTCGAACGAGGTATATCCGCCCTTGTGAGGAAGCCCTGCTATCTTGCCGTTTACCCATACCTTGGTTTCGAAATCCGCCGCGCCTACGTGGAAAATAACGCGGTTTCCGTCAAGATCGTCCTCGGTTATCGTAATCGATCTTTTATACCATACTTGAAGCATAAAATCGGTGTATTCGACACCCGAAAGCTTCGATTCGGGGCAGAAGGGAACGATTATTTCAGATGAAAGCGTGTCGGCGTTTTGCAGACCTCTCGCCTCACCGCTTGCGCCGTGATCGATCTCGAAAAGCCACTTGCCGTTAAGGTTTACCCAATTTTTTCTTTCCCATTGGGGATTAGGATGCTCGGGGCGCGGAATGTTGTTTGTAATCATAGCTTTTTGTCCTTTCAGTCCTCGATTGCTGCTTTTTTCTTGTTGATTTCGGATATTATCGCCATATCGAACTTGGGCGAGCGGTCGTCGTAGTTAAACAGACCGTTCTGCTCCTGCTCAACGTCGGTAAGCTGAGTGTAGCAGAATCCGAACATCTTCGGGTTGTCAAGAAGCGCGTGAGTGAGTCCTTTGTATCTCTCGTAAAACTCCTCGTAGCTTCCCGTTGATTGACCGTAGCTCCAGCTTGTGGTGCGGTCGCCAGACGTGAACGAGTTGTCAACGAGCTTGAATCCGATTCCGCCGTACTCGGACATGAATACGGGCTCGCCCTTCCAGGTCTGACGTCTGAAATGACGGTCAAAAAGAGTACCCTCAGTGTAGAGCTTGTCGTAATTTGCCTTGAATGTTTCGGGATTCTGCTCGTAATCGTGTATGTCGAAAATATCGGTAACTACGTGGAAGTTTCCGCTCGTGTCGATACAGGGACGGCTCGGATCAAAGATCTTGGTCTGCTCGTAAACTATGCGGAGCAGATCGGGATCCTGCCATCTGCCCTCGTAATCCCAAGTCTCGTTGAAGGGGCACCAGCCAACGAGCGAGGGGTGGTTGAAGTCGCGCTTTACAGATGCAAGCCAGTCGGGAAGGAAGGTCGCAAGGTTTGCGATGTTCGAGTAGTCAAGACCCCAGTTTCCGTATTCTCCCCATACCATATAGCCCATCTTGTCGGCGTTGTAGAGATATCTCGGCTCAAAGACCTTCTGGTGCAGACGCGCACCGTTAAAGCCTGCGTCAAGACCGCACTGAATGTCCTGTATAAGTGCCTCTTCGCTCGGAGCAGTGATGATTCCGTCGGGATAGTAGCCCTGATCGAGAACAAGACGCTGGAAAACGCTCTTTCCGTTGAGAAGGAACTTGTCGCCTCTCATTTCTATCGAACGAAGTCCGAAATAGCTCTTTATCTCGTCCTTACCAAAGCGTATAATAAGATCGTAAAGACGTCCGTTGCCAAGCTCCCATACATGCTTTTCGGAGAGCGCTATTTCAAGCTGACCGGTGACAGAAAGGCTCTTCTTCGATGCCTCGCCGACCTTTTTGCCATTGTAAAACACCTCCGCACTGAGGTCGCCGCTTCCGCAGAGCTCTGCCGAGATTGATACCGACTGATTTTCGAGATCGGGAACGATCTTTGCATATTTTACGTAGTCTTGGGGAACGATTTCGTACCATACGGTCTGCCAGATACCGGTGTTTCTCGTGTAGTAGCAGCGATGCGACTCAAATCTCGGCGACTGCTTTCCGCCGGCCTGCCTTGGACTGCGCGTATCGTCGTAGCAAGCAATCGTGATGAGGTTGTCGCCAGCCTTCAAGAGCTTTGTAATATCGTACTCAAACGAGGTGTATCCTCCAACGTGAGCAAGACCTGCGATCTTTCCGTTTACCCATACCTTGGTTTCGAAATCTGCCGCGCCTATGTGGAAAATAACGCGATTTCCGTTAAGATCCTCCTCGGTGAAGGTGACACTCCTCTTGTACCATACACAGTACATAAAGTCCTTGTTGTTAACTCCCGAAAGAGAGCTTTCAGGGCAAAAGGGAAGAGTGATCTTTCCCGAAAGTGACTCGGCATTTTGAAGACCTCTATGCTCACCGCTTCTCGCGTTGTCGATCTCAAAGAGCCACTCGCCGTTAAGATTTACCCAGTTCTTTCGCTCCCACTGAGGATTCGGGTGCTCGGGGCGTGGAATGTTGGTGTTTGACATAATAAACCTCCCGGTTTTCAGAGCCGCCTTGCGGCAATTATTTTTATTATTTCAGACGAGTCAGAGTATTACTATCTCGCCAAATACACAGTTTGCCTTGATATTTACCGTATAGGCTCCTTCGAGTCTTTCGGTAGATATTTTGTGTTCAACGTCGCCTAAAAAGGTTGACGAGCTAACAGAAACGTTTACACCGTCGGGAAGCTTTATTTCCGTGCTTCCGAATACGTTGTTTATGCTTATCGTAACGTCGCTTTCAAGTATCGCGTGTCCCATAAATATTTGAAGCTCACCGAAAACACAGTTGAACTCGGTGCTTTTGATTATATGGCCGTCAAAGTTTGCATTTTCGCTTGCAAATATGGAATTGTGCCTACCCTTCCTACCCTCTTTTTCTTTTTTCTTGAAGGATTTGCCAAAGACGATCTTGATGCCTGCAAAAATGAGAACGGCAGGGAGAATAAGCTTCCATATCAAATCGAAATCTATAATATCACGCGCAGCAAGAAGAAAGGCTATGCCGATGAGAAGCCCGAATATAGCACCGATGCGGTCGTTTTTTGAGAAAAGACCGAAAAAGCTCGGAACTATTATAAAGAGTGTCCACCACCCCTCGAAAAAGAGGTCGACCGATATGATACCAAGCGCGTTAAGCGCGAAAATAACTCCGAGTGCAATAAGCGCGATGCCGAGTAAAACGTTCTTCAATGCTTTCATATCTTATCTCCTCGCAGACGTGTCCTATTTTGCTTAATTATACTACTTTCTTTTTGTTTGTCAAGACGAAAACGAAATGAAAAAAGAAAAGGACAGTTTTATGGGAGTATTTTACACTTTTCTTTGTTCTTTTGCCGTTTCTCTTGACAAGTCGGACGTTTCTGTGCTAAAATAATCAAAGTGGAACTTCTGTAATAATGAAAGGATTTGTTTTTATGAAAAAACTTCTCGCATTTCTGCTTGCGCTGATGATGCTTTTCTCGCTTGTGGCTTGCTCAGGCTCATCAGATGATACCACTAATGACACAAGCGACGACGGTACTCAGGATCAGACCGATGATACCGAAGAAAAAATCGATCCCTCGAAAATAATCGATATTTATATCATAGCAGGACAGTCGAACGCAGTCGGACACACTAAGCTTATCGGCTCGGCGTACGAGTCCTACGTAAAGCAGTCTGCGCCCGAGCTTGCCGCCGGCGGCTACGACTACGTCCATTATGCGGGAAATTCGCGTACGGATAAAAATAATCACACTGAACTTGTAAACAATGATAAACCTTGGCAAAAGGTCACGTTCGGACTCGGATCTAATGCAAACAATATCGGACCCGAGGCGGGAATGGCAAAGGCTCTTTCCAAATGTTATAATGAGGAAAGCGGCAGAAACGCCGGAATAATCAAGTTCGCTCACGGCGGAACGTCGATCCGTGACCTGAGTAGCGGCAGTAATCAGTTCGGAAACTGGGTATCACCCTCGTATGCAAAAGCGATTAACGCTTCTTATAAAGATACGGACGTTAACGGCGCTCTTTACAGAGGACTGCTCGAGCAGGTGAAGAGAAACGTGTCCGAGCTTAAAGAGTACGGCGGATATGAGAAGATAAATATTCGCGGTCTTTACTGGATGCAGGGCGAGTCGGACAGACACCAACCCGACGTTTATAAAACCGCATTTACCTATTTCGTAGAGGATCTTCGCAAAGATCTTTCCGAAATAATGCTTGAATTTACAAACGGAGAAACCGATTGCGGTGCTTCCGAGATGGGAATATTCGTCGGAGCTATATCAAAGGGATATAATATCGCGCAACCTGCCGATATGGCGACTAATACAACCTTTATAAATATGCAGAAGCAGCTTGCCGAGGATATTGAAAAATGCTATTTCGTCGATAATTCGGGATACGCTATTACAAAGTGGGATAGTAGCACCTCTGATGCAACCGTTCTCGGAAGCGATGCGCATCACTGGAACGCAAAGGATATGTTTGCTATCGGAAATCTCGTCGGAAAGACGATGTTCAATGAATGCGTAAAAAACGGCAGTACAAAATAAGGAGAAAAAATGTCACATAAATACGTTATAGGTATTGATATCGGCGGAAGCACGACTAAGATAGTCGGATTTGACGAAAATAAAAATCTCGTCGCTCCTATGTTCGTGCACGCCGAGGATCAGCTCACATCAATATACGGTGCCTTCGGTAAGTTCACCGCAGAAAATAATATCGACCTTAACCAGATCAAAAAGATAATGCTTACAGGAGTCGGCGCGACCTATATCACAAGCCCGCTCTATAATATTCCTTGCGATACTCTCGTTGAATTCCCCTGCGTTGGCAGAGGCGGACTATACCTTTCGGGTCTTGACGAGGCAATCGTCGTAAGTATGGGAACGGGAACCGCGATAGTTCATGCAAGCCAAGACGGAAAATTCGAGTATCTCGGCGGAACGGGAGTCGGCGGCGGTACCCTTATCGGACTTTCCAAAAAAATGCTCGGAACCGATAATATCGCGAATATCGTCGAACTCGCCGAGCAGGGTGACATTTCAAAAGTCGACCTTCGAGTCAGTGATATAACAAAGACCGATATTCACCCCGGACTCGCACCAGACCTCACCGCGTCGAACTTCGGTAAGCTCAGCGACCTTGCAACGCCGTCCGATATTGCACTCGGACTCTTCAATATGATCTTCGAATCGGTCGCTATGATAGCGGCGTTCGCGGCAAGAAGATATGGCGTTAAAAACATCGTCCTTACAGGAAATATGACGACGCTTCCGCAGGCAAAGCAGGTTTTCGAGAATATGAATAACCTCTTCGACGTTAATTATATAATTCCCGAAAATTCTCGCTTCGGAACTGTTATCGGAGCTGCACTTGCTCTGGTATAAAAATATAAAGTGCAAAGTGCACAGTGCAAAGTGCAAAGTTTCGGTAGCTTTGCCCCGCAAAGCAACCCATCTTAACGAAAAAAGCCGACTGACAGTCGGCTTTTTGTTTTGTTAAAAAGAGGAAATACGGTGCGGAGTTAACCCTCGAGCTGCTTGCCTAGAAAGGTCGCGGCAGTCGTTACGAGCTTCTTTTCAACCTCGGAGCTTATCTGACTTTCCTTGTCAGACTCCGAAAGGGAAATGACACACCCAGCAATGTCACCCTCGCTGATTATCGGCATGGCACAGCTTATAAAATGCCCAACGGCGTCGGGAGTAACGTGTATCTTTTCCTTGCCGCTTTCGTAAACGTAGATCGCGCGGCTCTCGATTATCTTTTCAAGATCCTCCGATATAGCCTTGTCCGAATATTCCTTCTTCGATACGCCTGAGAAGGCAATTACCGAGCTTCGGTCGCATACGACGATCGACATAGAGCATGTCTTGTGTAGCGTTTCCGCGTACTGCGACGCTATCGTGCCAAGCTCTCCTATCGGTGAATATTTTTTGAAAATTACCTCGCCCTCGCGGTCAGTAAATATTTCAAGCGGATCGCCTTCCTTTATCCGCATTGTTCTTCTGATTTCTTTCGGAATAACGACTCTGCCGAGATCGTCAATTCTCCTAACAATTCCTGTTGCTTTCATATATAAAATTCTCCTTTAATATAAATAACAGTAGGGGACGGCGCCCTCGACGTCCCGTACATATAGGTCGCATCATAGCCCTACACAAAATTTTGAATTGTGGTCTTATTATTTGCAGATATGGAATATTTATGCGAAGCAATTTTCAAAAATCAAAGCCTTATCTTGCGAGAGAAGGTGGACCGCGGAGTGGTGGATGAGTAGTATCCTTGATAAGCTTTAATAAACGTCAGTATTTTCTCCGATCAAAAAGCGATTTCCTGCTTTAATTAAAGAAACCGAAAACGCGAAAAAGGTCGAATATATTATATAATAAATGTACGGTTTGGTCATTTTGCATATAAAAACTCGGATATTTTGTTCAAAATCCCAAAAACGAAAAAACACACTTTTTTGGCTTGACAAAAGGATAGAGAGGTGCTACAATCCATTATGTATAGTAATATGCACAGGTATCTCTAAAAATATTTTTATAAGGAGGAATTATGAAAAAGAGATTACTTAGTTTGCTCTTAGTCATTTCGTTCGTATTCGCGCTTGTGCCCGTGGGCGTTTTTGCGGATGAAACGGCAACACAGCAAACCACACCGATTTACAATCTCGGTGCAGGCAGTTTCAGAACGCCAGTCCAAACAGATGAAAGCGTATATGCTTTTGAGGAAATTGAGAACGGATTCAGACTTGTTGCGAATCCGTTACACGCCAGCGGAAATACCAAGAGTGCAAAGATTTATTACAACCACCCTCTTTACGAAGGAAAGGTTTCGTTTGAGATCAACACCGATGCTATTACCGCATATACCATGAACGGTGATACCAAAAATTGGAATAAACCCGGAATACTTTTCGGAAGTAGCTCCTATTATGGTAGCGGACGTTACGAAGCGTACTTTGAAGGCGACGGGTTCAACATTTACGGATATGGTGCCAACTGGTCTGACGACAAAACAGACGTTCAGAGTATTGGCAACTATAAGCGTCAGGTTCTAGGTATTTCGAAAATTGTTCCTGGATGGCTTGATAACGACACTGTAAAGCTTTCGCTTGCGTTCTCTCAGGCGGGTGCTGTCGTTATTTGTGTTAACGATGTTGAGGTCCTCAAAATTGACGTTGATGACAAGAGCCCTAATGGCTTCGACAAAAAGTGTGTGCCATACGGTTCCAACCTCGGTATATTCAACGGAGCAATGGACATTCCGCTCGAGATAACCAACTTCCAGATCGAGGGCAGGCTTGTACTTAAAAATCTTATGGGCACGTCAACGTATGATGCTAAAACTTATACATTGACAACTCCTTACGGAAACTCGTTCGCATATTTCTCCAACAGAGAAATACACGATGGATATATCGTGACATCGTTCCCTACTTTGGGTAAACAAACCTCAGCGACAAACGCAGGCAATACTGATCAGGGCGGTATTGTTATTTGCGTTCGTGATGATGGAGCAACAACCTGGACCGGAGCGAAAATAGATTACTATCTCTTCCAAATGAGAGCCGGAAATAAGTTTAGATGGGCTCTTTCTGACTTTAAAGTTAATGCTTCTGTTTTAGGAGGCGAAACTAATACGGCGACTTGTCAAACGCTTGGAAATACGTATATTCGAAGCCGTATTACTGCATACACGTTTTCTTGTAATGCGAATAAGAACACTTGCGAATGGTTCTTTGGTAGTAACGCTAATATATCCGACACAAAAAACATTGTATTTTCGTTTAACAATACCGGAGATACGGCAGTTATAGATGCTTCGAAGGTAAACGCTACTACCGGTTCGTTTGTTGACACCGCTCCTCTTAAAGGCGGATACTATGGTGTTCGTTCGAACGGTAGTGCAACCTACACCTTCTATGCGGTAAACAACGAACTCGAAGCAATGGATCTTGACGTTGTTTCTGTATCTACCAACGTTAAGGTTGGTGATACCGGAACGATTATCGTTAAGACGTTCCCTGAAAATGCAGTTATTAACTCTGGTAATACCATTAAGGTAAGCGGAAACGGCATTGCTCAGGTGGGTGACGCTGTTGACAACGGAGACGGAACCTATACGATTACTTTTGAAGCAACAGAAGAAGGAAATACAAACGTAACCGCTTCTGTTGACAACCACATTTACGGAACGCTTTCTGCATCTTCTGCAATCAGTATCGGGCAGAGTGAGAACGGTATAACGAAATGGGACGGACTTCTTTACGAAGGTAAGCTCAGCGTTAAGGCTGATGTGTCGGCGGCACCGAGCGTATACTTCGGAGGTAGCGGAATTAGCGTCGCGGGACGTATGACTGACGCTTCCTACTATCGTGCTTATATCGAAAACTCGGCACTTAAGGTAGATAAGTATGAGTCTGGCGCATTTGTCGAAAACGTAGGTAATGCTCAAATTACCGCAACCGGCAATATTACGCTCTCCGTTGCATACTCCTTGAATGGCGCGGTATCCATCTGGATAAACGACGACAGAGTTCTTGATCTTTCGCTCTGCGTACCTTACGGAACAGAGCTTGCATATAACAGTGCAGTTACCGAATTTTCTATCGTCGGCGGACTTGATTGGAAAACGGTTAACGGTACTGTAACCTATGATGCAAGCAAGTACGAACTTTCAACCGGTGCGGTAGACTCTTGGGGATATTTCATCAACCGTCATGTAACAAACGGAAAACTCGTATTTATTTCTAAGTCCGGCTCGGACATAAGAGGTCCTATCATCGGTGTAAAACACACTACCAACACAATGAGCTGGGAAGGCGCCGGAATATCTTACTATCTTGTGGATATTAACGGTAACAGACTTTGCTTAACCGACCAGGATGGAAGAACCGATGTGTCTGCTCTTACTACTACGAGTGGAAATGCGTTCTCCACGAGCAATAAAGGTAAGTGGGTGTATGGTTCTAACTTGGGTGAAGCAATCACCAATGTTGACTTTAATATCGGAACGGATTTAGCTACAATAGTGCTTAACGGAGCAAGCAATGTCGTTACTGTAACCGACTCTGCTCCTATTCAGGGCGGATATTACGGACTCAGAGCACCGGTTTCCGGTACTGCGATTGCGTACTACGTTATAAACAACGAAACAGAAGCAATGGATATCGACGTTTCTGACATCGTATTCGATGCCAATACCGGCATTTACACCGCAACCCTCAATACCTTCCCCGCAGGTTCGGTAATCAACTCGGGTGACTATATTAAGGTTACCGGCGCAAATCTTGAGCAGATCGGCAAAATGACCGATATGGGCAACGGCGTTTACACCGTTCAGTTCAAGACCACCGAAACCGGCGCTTCTACCGCAACCTTCTCGGTTGACAACCACATCTACGGAACTCTCAGCGCTAGCGCAGCTAAGGAGTTTACGCACGTTCATACTCCCGGCGATGCAGCAGACTGTGATACTGCACAGATCTGTACAGTATGCGGCGACGAGCTTGCTCCTGCAACCGGACACGTAAATCTCACTCAGTACAATGAAGTTCCTGCAACCTGCAAAGAAGCAGGAAAAGAAGCGCACGACATATGCGAGTGCGGAGTGATTCTTCAGAACGGCGTTGTGGTTAATGCAGACGATCTTATCATCGAAAAAGATCTTACCAACCATGCAGACTACGGAGTAACCGTAGTATCCCGTGGCGATGCAGGACACCAGAGCGTATGTAACGGATGTAGCGAAAACCTTGGCGACATCGTTGCTCACAACTACGCAAAC
>JAZOSN010000070.1:0-6977 GCA_045657105.1 Eubacteriales bacterium | reverse complement strand
TCGTTTAACAAGGGGCTTTGCCCCTTGACCCCACCAAGAAACTTTTTGGAAAAAGTTTCTTGGAATTTCAAAAACTTTACTAAAAAATTTTGATCAGACCCTTAAAGCCTTTTTTCGTAAAAGTTTTTGAGGGTTTTAGGGAACTTTTTTCAAAAAGTTCCCTAACAAAGGATAGAATTATGATCAAATATAATGCAGGAAAAGCGGATATTGCCGTTATCGGAGCAGGACACGCCGGAGTCGAGGCAGCTCTCAGTGCCGCAAGACTCGGTCTTGACGTACTGCTTTTTACGATAAACCTTGACGCGGTCGGAAATATGCCCTGCAATCCGTCTATAGGAGGCACGGGAAAAGGTCATCTCGTTTACGAGATAGACGCTCTCGGCGGCGAAATGGGCCGCGCGGCAGACGCCGTCACTTTACAAAGCAGAACGCTTAACCTCGGAAAAGGCGCGGCGGTTCACTCGAAAAGAGTTCAGGCAGACCGCGGACTCTACAAAGCAACAATTAAAAAGGTTCTTGAAAACACAGAAAACCTCTCGCTCATTCAGGCAGAAATAATCTCAATTGAAACCGAAGCAGACGAGGGCGGCAAGATGCACGTCAGATCTGTCACGACCTCGATGGGTGCCGTCTGGGAGGTTTCCGCCGCGATAATTTGCAGCGGCACCTTCCTCGACTCTCGCACGATAACGGGCGAGGCGGTCTGCGCCTCGGGTCCCGACGGGCTTTTGCCGTCGATCGGACTTTCAGACTGTCTGCGCGGGCTCGGAATTTCGCTTATGCGATTTAAGACCGGAACTCCGCCGAGAATTCACGCCGACAGTATTGATTTCAGCGTACTCGAAATCCAAAACGGCGAAAGTGGCGACGAGTGTATTCCCTTCTCTGTCTATACCGATCCCGACGCTTATGCCGAAATGAAGCAGCTTCCCTGCCATATCGCTTATACAAACGAGGAAACACATCGCATAATAAAGGAAAATCTTTCGCGTTCTCCTCTTTATTCGGGCGTTATTGAGGGAACAGGACCGAGATACTGTCCGAGTATAGAGGACAAGGTCGTCCGTTTTTCGGACAAAAACCGCCATCAGCTCTTCGTTGAGCCCTGCGGTCTTGACACGAAGGAAATATATCTGCAAGGATTTTCGTCATCTCTTCCCGAAGAGGTACAGATGCAGATGCTCCATAGCATAAAGGGCTTCGAAAACGCCAAAGTAATGCGCACCGCATACGCCATCGAATACGACTGCATAGATCCCACACAGCTTTATGCAACGCTTGAATTCAAGAAGATCGGCGGTCTTTACGGCGCAGGACAGTTTAACGGCAGCTCGGGCTATGAGGAAGCCGCCGCACAGGGACTTATCGCAGGCATAAACGCCTGCCTTTCGATAAAGGGTGAAAAGCCGCTCGTGCTCTCGCGAGATAGCTCGTATATCGGAACGCTTATCGACGACCTCGTGACCAAAGGTACGAACGAGCCGTACAGAATGATGACCTCGCGAAGCGAATACAGACTGCTTCTGCGGCAGGACAACGCCGACGAGCGTCTGACGCCCGAAGGTCGCCGTGTAGGACTCATCGACGACGAAAGATTTGCGCGCTTTGAGGCAAAGCAAAAGCTTATACAAGACGAGATCTACCGTCTTGAACACACGTTTTTATCCCCCGAAAAGGCAAATCCTTTTCTCACCGAGCGCGGACTTGCAAATGCTCTCTCGGGCATCTCGCTCGCCGAGCTTCTCCGCCGTCCTCAGCTCACCTACCGCGATATTGAAGTGCTTGATCCGGACAGACCGAAAAATATCTCGCGTGCCGCGCTTCTCAGCATACAAACGGCGGTCAAGTATGAGGGATACATCAAAAAACAACTCGCCGAGGTTGCTCGCAAGGCAAAGCTCGAATCTATGAAAATTCCCGAAAATATCGACTATTCGGACGTTTCCGGAATACGTATAGAGGCACGCCAGAAGCTCGAAAAGTTCCGTCCGCTCACGATTGGACAGGCGTCCAGAATTTCGGGCATCTCCCCTGCCGACATCTCTGTTTTGCTTATTTATCTCTCTCAGAACACTTTTTGAAAAAAGGGTTCCGAGCCTTCCAAAAACTTTACTTAAAATTACATTAAAGGAGATACAAAAATGATCATTGACACCTTAAACCGTTCGTTCCTCTACAACGGCGCGCACCCCTACTTTGAAGGCGCGTTTGCTCTCGCAAATAAGCTCATCAGTGAAAACGCTCCCGCAGGAAAATATTTCGGCGAAAACGGCGTTTACGCTTCTGTTTCCGAGTATGATTCCAAGATCAAGGAAAACCCCAACTACGAAAACCACCACGATTATATCGACATTCAGATAATCGTTTCGGGCAAGGAAACCCTGCTCGCAGGCGACACCGCAGATACCTCGATCGCAGTCGAATATAAGCCCGATATCGAGTTCTACTACGCTCCCGAGTGCTTCCAGAACATCACGCTCGACGGCGGAAAGTTCGCTATCTTCTATCCCGGCGACGCTCACGCTCCCGGTCTTGCCTTTAACGGAGTTTCCTCTCCTATAAAGAAGATCGTAGTTAAGGTTCCGGTCGTTAAATAAAAAACACCTCGACTAACATAAAAAGGACAGAGAATCTTGTTTTCTCTGTCCTTTTTATTGGCGAGGCACTGAGTTTTAATTAAAGACGACCACTCAACCGCACAAAGTTATCTAAGATATGGTGTATCTCTACCTCCGCAATAGTATGAAAATATTTCGGGTTTTTCAATGATCTCTCGCGCAAAAATCAGTAAAGCGACAAATGAAGGAGTAGGATTAAAATGATACACGGCTTGTATCTCATCATCCATTTCAATTTGTGTGGAGTATATCATTTTGTATTTTTTTAGCTTGTTTAATATCTCTCCTGCTTTTTCCTCATTGATTCCTAATTTATTTATAAACAGTGCAGTAGTAAAAGCTTTTTTGTGATCCCGTTTGTTCAGATAGACGCAGGCATTCCAAAAATCTTCGTTTGAAATATCTTTGAAAAAAGAGGGATAATCGATCCCGTTAAAATATGCATCGTCCGTGTTTTTGGGTTCAGGAACTATCAAAAAGTACTGTGAACGGTTGGCAATTCCCATTCGGGTAAAGCCATCGTTTTGCATTATTGAAGAATAGTGCTGTGCGTTTGTGCCTATTCCCATCCCATAATCTTCAATACTGCATTTTACTGTACTGTTACCATGAGGCATAAGTGCTCTTTCCATATCCCAGCAATAATTGAAAACAAGCTTGAAGCGCTCGTCGTGTGGAGCATCGCATATATTTTTAATCAACGCAGATCTGAGATCACTGTAATCTGTGATATTTCGTCCAAACAAAGAATCTACCGAAACAGAAAAGAAATCTGCTATACGAGGTAAAAGTTCGGTATCAGGAACTCCGCCGTTTTCCCATTTGGAAACCGCTTGTGTGCTTACTCCAACATAATTTGCAAGCTCTTCTTGTTTGATCCCTTTTTCCTTACGCAAAGACGCAATTTGTTTTCCTATTGTATCAACATTCATAAATTTTCTCCTTTAAAATATTTGAAAGCCGCTTTCGTTGTATACAGTATAACACAAACGACAGTTGATTTCAATGGAGGCGATATTGATAAAATCAAACGGGAGTTGAATAAGATAGATTATACTTTAATTAACAAGCATAGCAAACGTAGATACGCACATTTGGCTTTTTTGAAACAGACAAGTAACAAAAAGCCTCTCCTTGCGGGAGAGGTGGCAGCCGCAAGGCTGACGGAGAGGGTTTAATATGTGCCCTCTCACCCGCCTACGGCAGGAGCTCTCCCAAAGGGAGAGCCTTTTTAGTTATTGGTTATGAAACTCGCCTAAGCTCGCGGTTTATTTTATACGTTCACTTCTTCGTTTTCCTTATCCGTATCGTTTACGACGACCTCGACCTCGCTTACACGGTGGCTTTCGGTGTCAATTACGCGGATCGAAAGGTTCAGATAATCAAAGCTGTCGCCGACGTCGGGTATCTTTGCAAGCTGCTCGGTAACCCAACCGCTGAGCGATATTGTTTCGGTTTCGATCTCAATATCAAACTGAGCACAGAAATCGTCAACCGTCATAGCGCAGTTCACTCTGAACTTGTTTTCCCCGACACTGCGGTAATTTTCGGTAACCTCATCGTGCTCGTCCCAGATGTCGCCGACAAGCTCTTCGAGAATGTCCTCCATGGTGACGAGTCCGTACGTTCCGCCGTATTCGTCAAGAACGACCGCAACGTGCGACTTGTTCTTTTGGAGAAGCCTGAGAAGCTCGTCGATCTTTTTAGAGGCCAGAATGAAGATCGGAGGAGTCATAATGTCGCGAATATGCTTCTTGGTAACTCCCGTTCCGGTGTAAAAGTCCTTTTGGTGAACGACGCCGACTATATTATCAATACTCTCCTCGTAAACGAGAAGGCGCGAATATTTCGATTCGGAAAAGGCATTTGCGATCTCTTCCTTCGGCGCATCTACGGGGAACGCCTCAATGTCAACGCGGTGTGTGAGTATGTCCTCAGCTTTAAGATCGGAAAACTCGATAGCATTCTGCACGAGAAGGCTCTCTTCACTGTTGAGAGTTCCCTCCTCGGTTACCTCTTCAACCATCATTATAAGCTCTTCCTGAGAGGTCTTTTCGCCGTCCTTGACTCTAAGCATCTTGGAAAGTCCCTTTTTGAGAAGCGAGAAAAGGAAGTTTATCGGAGAAAGGATCCATACGAAAAGTCTTATTATCGGAGCGGAAAATACCGCAAACGATTCGGGCATATCCTTAGCAATACTCTTGGGGCAGACCTCGCCGAAAATGAGGACCATAACGGTTATAATAACAGTCGAAAGAGTTGCTCCGATGTCACCGAACTTGTCGATGAAAAACACCGTTGCTATCGAGGAAAGCGAGATGTTTACGATGTTATTTCCGATAAGTATCGACGAAATGAGGTCGTCGTAATTTTCCGACAGTTTGAGTGCGAGAGCGGCTTTTTTGCTCTTTTCGCTCATAAGCCTCAGTCTTGTCTTGTTGAGAGATGAAAAGGCAGTTTCGGTCGCCGAGAAATAAGCAGACATAAGCACGAGAGCTGCCATTATTATTATGTAAATGGGGGTATTCATTATATAAAACTCCTGAAAAAATTAAAAATTCTGTTCAAAGCACAAAAAGGCATATCCGAAATGCGGTATCAATTCGGATATACCTTAAAAATATCTATGTGATTTCGATAGTTGACCGAGGTAAAATTTGTACAATTACACTCTCCGGTACTGTCGCCGTCCATTAAAAAAGTCCTCCAAAAGCATCTGTTTTCTGTATTATACACCATATTTCCGCTAAAATCAAGGGCTTTTTATAAAATATATTTATTTAGCGATATTTTCTTGTTCTTTTGTTGACAGAAAAGCTTTTTTGTGTTATAATACTTTGCGGCTTGAAGAGCCTCGTATATCAAATAAACAGTATCGGGATGTAGCGCAGCTCCGCAGCGGCGCCTTGGTTTGGGTCGACGATGAAGAAAAGCTGCCGGCGGGAGGTTTTCTTGGAGGAGTAACGAAAACAGCTAAAATGGAGTTTGGCTATGCCGAGCGAACATTTTTGCGTAGTTTTCGGAAGGGGTCAAAACCCGCAAATTTAAAAAGATAGAATAAATGGTATCGGGATGTAGCGCAGTTGGTAGCGCGCTTGGTTTGGGAGCATGCAGGCGGCTTTCGCTTCTTGTTTTTCAAACGCTCGAAAACCCTTGAAAACACTGACTTTTTCGGCGGTTACCCTTTTCAAAAATACACCGACAAAATGTTTTGACCACAGATTTGACCACTTGCGGGAAATGACCTAAAAATCGAATATTTTTCACACTTCGGGGTGTGGCGCAGTTGGTAGCGCGCGACGTTTGGGACGTCGATGCCGCAGGTTCGAATCCTGTCACTCCGACCAAAAAACGACCGACTTTGAGGCTAAAAACCTTGAAAATCGGTCGTTTTTTCGTCACTATATACAATTTTCGATTTTCGCTCTAATTTTGACCACAATTTTGACCAGTGCATTTTTTGGCAAAAATTTGCCTCAAAACCGCCCAAAAGTAGCAAGATGCCGCAGGTTCAAACTCGCACAAATCCGAGCACAAAAATTCCTTAAAAAGCACAGGTTCAAATGGAGGATCGAGTAAAATTTGCTTATTATTCACTCCCCAAAAAGCAATACCGGACGACTTATCATAGCCATCCGGTATTTTTTAATCCTGTAGCATACTAAGATACTGATCCAATCTCGCGTTCACATATCCCTCGAACAGCTTTTCCATAGGTGCGAGGTTACCCTTGACATAATAAGCATCAAATGCATCGTAATAAGCCTTGCGATCGGTGAACTTGATGTCGATAGGTGGATAACCCGCCTTCATCAATTCCAGATTGACCAAGAGTCGTCCGGTTCTGCCATTGCCGTCGATAAAGGGGTGGATTCCCTCAAACTCAATATGGAACCGAGCCAGCTTAGTTACGATATGCTCTGTGCTCTCGGAATAGCGAAGCATCAATTGCTCCATGCTGGGCTGTATCATATAAGGTTGCACCGGTTCATGTTGTGCACCCATAATGCGAACGGGCACGCGGCGGTAAACACCACGATCCTCTCGCTGATCCGCTAACACAAGGAAATGGATTTGCTGTATCACTCGCTCCGACAGAGGTGCTTTCTCCTGCACAAGCTCGCGCACAAAGTCAAAGGCTTCTTTGTGTCCGACAACCTCCATGTGCTCCTTCAGGGGCTTCTGGTCAATGGCCAAACCACGCAGGACCATGTCGGTCTCCCTAAGCGTTAGAGTGTTCCCTTCGATAGCATTGGAGTTGTACGTATATTCAATGGCAAAATCTTCGTTTAGTCGTTTAACCTCACCTTCGGTCAGCGGACGGCGAGAATCCAATTCTTTTTTCTTTTGGTCAAT
>JAZOSN010000069.1:0-45972 GCA_045657105.1 Eubacteriales bacterium | reverse complement strand
GATCCTTAAGAAGTACGCTGACGAGATCGAATCCTTCCAGATCAAGGCAGGATACGTTGACGGTGCAGTTATCGGTGCAGACAAGGTTGAGGCGCTCGCTAAGATCCCGCCGAAGCCCGTACTGGTTGCAAAGCTCATGGGTGGTATGAAGAGCCCCGTTTCGAAGCTCGCTATCTGCCTGAAAGCAATCGTCGACAAGAACGGCGAAGGCGCAGCAGCTCCCGCAGAGGCGTAAGCCAAAAGGACTGTCACTTCTCTCGCATAGCGGAGTGCAGGGAAGCGTAAAATATCCGCAAACATAATTAAATTTTAAAAATAAAACATTTTTGGAGGTATAATTAAAATGGCTACTGAAAAGATTACCAATCTCTTTGAAGAGATCAAAACTCTCACTATACTTGAAATGAACGAGCTCGTATCTATGCTCGAAGAAGAATTCGGCGTTTCCGCAGTTGCAGTTGGCGGCGCAGCAGTTGCTGGCGCAGGCGAGGCAGCTCCCGCAGCAGAGGAGAAGACCGAGTTTGACGTTATCCTTACCGACGCTGGCGCAAGCAAGCTCAACGTTATCAAGGTTGTTCGTGAGATCACCGGACTTGGACTTAAGGACGCTAAGGACCTCGTTGAGGCTGCTCCTAAGGCACTCAAGGAAGGCATTTCCAAGGACGAGGCTGAGAAACTCAAGGCTCAGATCGAAGAGGCCGGCGCTAAGGTTGAAATCAAGTAATTTATACTTGACAGAGATTTTTGGAAAGAAAAGCCGCTTTTCCCAAAAAGGCGAAAAGCGGCTTAACTTTTTCGCTTTGTTAACTTGACAAAGCCTAAGCACTGTGATATAATCACAAAAGAAATAAGATATAGGGATATCGCCAAGTGGTAAGGCACAAGACTTTGACTCTTGCATTTCGCTGGTTCGAGTCCAGCTATCCCTGTAAAAAATCTCCTCGGACAAAGTTCGGGGAGATTTTTACCTTTTCACTCTTCACTCTTCACTTTTCACTAAATCCGTCCGAGGAGATTTTTGGCAAAGTAATAAGTAATAGTGAATAGTGAAGAAGTAAGGTGGCTTTTCGCCGAGGCGAAAAGCAATTTTTATTATAAAGGTTGAAAAAGTAATAGATTTTATGGTATAATGGAGAAAAGCAAAGTAAGGAGGTATGTAATATGTCCGAAAGTCCTTTAATGATAAAGTCGAAATCGTTCGCTTTGGAGGTGATTCGTGCTTGCAAGGTGCTACGAGAAGCAAAGTGCGAAGGTGCGCTGATCAATCAGTTTTTACGTTCGGGAACGAGCATCGGCGCGAATATTCGTGAGGCGTTTTATGCTCATGGCAAGGCGGATTTTGTGGCAAAGCTACATATCGCCCTCAAAGAATGCTCCGAAACCGAATATTGGCTTGAGCTTTTGATTGAAAGCGAATATTATTATGATAAAACAATTTTAGATAGATGTGTTGAGGTGAAAAGAATTTTGATTGCTTCTATCAATACTGCTAAAGGAGATAAACAGTGAAACTTCCTAAATATGTAAGAATACAAGGACGCGAAATTGCGTGGAAAACAAAAAAGCCCGTGGGAGTATTTATTTTGAATTGGCGTAGAATACGCGACAATATTTATAGTCCCGAAGATGTTAAGCTTTATGATGAAACACACCAATGGTTTCTTGACAATCTACCGCAACCACCATTTTACGGGAACGACAATGATAACCCCCAAGGAGCTATTACATATTTCAAAACCGAAAATTCTGATGTGATGTTAGAAAAAATACAACCTTTGATAGATTTACTTGATAAATATGATATTCCATACGATATTGTTTACACAAATTATATCGGCAAAATCATTTATGAAGATGAGTATCAAGTAGGTGTTATTGATACATAAGGTTCGTTTACAAGCATGGCGTTGCGCCCCGGAAGATAGCGGTCAAGCGCAACTCCCATCATCACCAAGGGGGGAGTGTACCCTCTGCAAAACCCTCGTGCATCTAAATCAGCCACACACGGCTTTGCATCTAAATCGGACACACATCCCAAACAAGAGCACAGCCGCAGGCTGTGCTTTTTGTTTTACGGGGCGTAGTTACAGATAAGAAGCACCCAAATTGCTTGCAATTTGGCATTTTGCCGCAGGCAAAATTTTGGTTCAGAGTCCAGCTATCCCTGTCAAAAACAGCGTAGCCGTCGGCTGCGCTATTTTGATATGAGAACACACCATAAGGCATGCGCCTCTTTTCAAATAATGAATATACTGACGGAAGGGAAACGCTCATTCAAAACACGTGATTTTGCTCTCTCGGCGTCGTCTTGGAGCTAATATTCAAAATGAGTCCTTAAAACGCCAAATCTTCCATAAATAGTCAGTTTTAATAATAAACGGTTAAATTACCAAAGATTTTTAGTTAATAAAAAATGTACAAATTGTTAAATAGCGTCGAAAAATCTTTACTTAATGCAAGAGTTGTGCTATAATTCAACAGTGTTGAGCGAGGTGTTGTGTCGGTTTGAAACATTAAGACAAATGATATGCACTCTCGCTTTTTTAATTGTTTGGAGGACTTCGGTTTGATACTTATATATTATGCAGGCGCGGTACTCTCATGTGCACTGATACTTGCATTCCTGCTTCTTTTTAAAAAGAAAAACGTCTGCGGAAAGCTTCTTACAAATACACAGCTTGTCGCACTTGTATCGTCGGTATTTTTATTCGTTCGCTCGTTTGGAGGGAACACTCTTATACAGGAAACGGTGGGACTTAACGTCTACTCACCGTTCGGACCGGACGGCGGCGGACTTGTGATACTGTCCGTACTGCTTCTCTGGCTTATATATACTGTTCATCTTGCGGGAGCTACCTTCCCGTTCTTTGAGAAGCACGTTCCGCTCGTTGCGCCTATCGTAAGCTACGTTGCTACCGTTGTGTACGCTCTTTCGATCGCGGCTCTGCCGATACTTAACCGTGCACTGGACGGAGATCTTTCGAAGGGCTTCCACTATCGACTTCTGGTATTTGCGATTGAGCTCGGTATCGGTCTTGGACTTGCCGTGTTCCAGATCGTAAATCTCAGAAAAGAGAAATTCGGCGTCCGCTCGCCGCTAAAAACCGCACTTGTATTTTTGGGTATGTTTGTTATCTCGATACCGCTCTGGGCGCCGCAGGCTCTTCTTGGCGGCGGAAGCGAGGCTATCGTAGTTGACAATCTTACGCTTTACCACAGACTTTTCCTTTACGGAACTGTCCTGTTTGCAGTCGCAGTTCATTTTCTCTTTACGAAATGCGAGTATGAGCAGCGACGCTACGCGCTTATTTATCTGAGCCTTGCAACGATGATCTCCTACTGCTTCGTTTACGACTTTTCGACCTTCGCAGATATGTCGGCGTGGCCGCTCCACCTTTGTAATACCGCAATGTTCATAGTTCCTCTCGTTCTTGTGTTCAAGATGAGTAGGCTCTACTATTTTACGATATTTATAAACGTTCTCGGCGCATTTCTTGCTATGATAATGCCTAATCTCACCGACGAAACATGGCTTTCGGACGCTTCTATGAGATTCTGGTTCAATCACTATATAGCGATGATGCTTCCGATACTCGTTATGAGCCTGAGGATCTTCCAGCGCCCGAAAATGAAGCAGTTCGTGTATTCGCTTATTGCGTTCTTCTGCTACTACGTTTTCGTTCTCTTTGCAAACGCCTGGCTCACCAACTATAACGAGAGCGTTGACTTCTTCTTTATTAACTCTGCATTCGTTGCCGAAAAGCTCGGACAGTGGGCAGAGGATCTGCGCGATATTACCGCGACATTCTACTATAAGGATCTGAAATTCGTTTTCTATCCGGTTTATCAGTTACTTTATTTTGTGGTCTATATCATACTCTCGTTTGCTATGTGGTTCATATACGAGCAGGCTTTCGAGATTTCGGACACGTATGCAATTATTACTGAAAGGAATCGCAAGATAAAAGCCGACAGGCTTGCACTCGAAGCACATCTTGCGGGAAGAGATATGCAGGAACCTATGAATCCGCAGAATGAAGGAAAGCTTATCCTTCGCGATTTCTGCAAGAGATATTCTACAAGTGACGTTTATGCCGTTTACAAGGCAAACCTTGAAATTGACGGCGGTCAGATATTCGGATTCCTCGGACCTAACGGTGCGGGTAAATCCTCTATCATTAAAACGATAGTCGGAATTCAGACTATCACCTCGGGTGAAATAGAGGTTTCGGGCTACGACGTCAATAAGCAGGGCGTCGAGGCAAAATTGCAGATCGGATTTGTTCCCGACCACTATGCACTTTATGAAAATCTGACAGGAAGGGAATATATCAACTATATTGCCGACCTTTATAACGTATCAAAGGAAGATCGCGATGCGCGTATGGCGGAGTATATTGAGAGATTCCGTCTTGAAACGGCAATAGACAATCCTATGAAGACCTACTCTCACGGTATGAAGCAGAAGATTACCATTATGTCTGCGCTCATACATAACCCGAAGGTCTGGATACTTGACGAGCCGCTTACCGGTCTTGATCCCGAATCCATATTCCAGGTCAAGGAATGTATGAAGGAGCACGCGGCACGCGGAAATATAGTTTTCTTCTCCAGCCATATAATCGACGTTGTCGAAAATATATGCGACAGGATAGCAATTATCCGCAAGGGACAGATACTTTGCACCAAATCGGTTGCAGAGATAAAGGAAAGCGGCGTGCCGCTTGAAAGCTTCTATATGCAGATGATCGACGGTAATACTCAGGATCCCGTTTCGGTCAAGGAAGCAGAGGAATCTGTCAAAGCCGCCACCGGAGAAGCGCTATGACGAAACCGAGTATCAAAAAAGAACGATTTGCAGAGTCTTTCAGAGAAGGACTGCGAGCGCTTAAAACGCTTGTAAAAATGCAACTCAAAGAAAAGATGGATCTCGGATACCTGAAATCCCCCAGGCAGCTTATTTTCAAGATCGTCTGGCTTCTTATCGAATTTGCCGCCATTACCGCGGTGATCACCATAATATTCAATTTTGTAAAGATACTCGGACTTTTCTCTCTCGTGCATGATATTCCGGTTTCGGTCGTGTCGCTCGTGTTCTCGATAATGCTGATGCTCTCGCTTGTCACAGACACGATAGGACTTGTTAAATCGCTCTATTTTTCGAGAGATAATACCGTACTTCTTACGTTTCCCGCGACCTCGTCGCTTATATTCCTTTCAAAGCTCGCTACCTACTACGTTTACGAGTTCAGAAAGAATTTTATGTTTACGATCCCGATGTTTATAGCGTACGGACTCGTAAAGGGATACGCTCTGTACTACTATCCTTGGCTTATACTTATGTTTGCTCTCATATCGGTAATCCCGGTACTGCTTGCGGCACTGATCTCTATTCCCGCTATGTTTGCATATATGTTCCTGAGCAGACAGAAGATCCTTCAATATATTCTGTATATTGCCTTTGCAGGCGGCGCTATCCTTCTTCTCTGGAAGCTTATAGGACTTATTCCGGAGAATATCAACTTTATTGAAAGCTGGGGAAATACCTATTGGCAGATCCAAGGTTTTCTTTCGGACTACGTTCAGAGCTTTGGACTCCTCTACGCCTTTACCGAGCTTATAGTCGGTAAGACCGTCGGACTTTCCAGTGTGATATTCCATTCGGATACGCTTGCGAGCCTCGCTATCCTTGTCGGAGTCGGAGCACTGCTTCTTGCGCTCTGCTTCCTCTGCTCAAAGCCGCTCTTCTGCCGTATGGCATCAACTCCCTTCGAATTCAAAAAGAAGAATACTATCAGAGCAAAGAGGAATACTAAGCTTCCGCCCGTTCTTTCTGCTATCAGAAAAGAATTTACAATAGGACTTCGCTCGAACGCGTTTATAAAGCTCGGCGGAATACTCGTTGTAATTATGCCGATGGCGATATATCTGCTCAATAAACTGTATTCTGCGATGAATACGAGATTTCTCGGAACTCAGATGACTATATGCTTTAACGTCCTCGTAATTCTTCTGATATTGCTGATGACGAATATAGACATCGCATCTGTTTATAGCCGTGACGGATCGAGCTCTTATCTTAATAAGGTTCAACCCACTCCGTATGCGACGCTTCTTATTTCAAAGCTCGCATTCAATATGCTTATCGCGCTCGTCGGTGTTATATTCACGGTAAATATTTTCGCAATCGAGTCGGATCTTTCAAATCCCGATGCTATTATGATAGCGATCATCGTCTACGGCGTCTATATTGCACATATGTTTTCTTCCGCGGAAAGCGATATTATGAATCCGCAGTATGAGCAGTATGCTACCTTTAACGATCAGGCGAACAATCCCAATGAATCGAAATCGGGCATTTCTGCCGTTGTAATTTCGATCGGAGTGTTTGTTATAGCACTCTTCCTCTCGTCGCGTCCCGACTTCGGCGCGTGGGTGAAGATGGCGGTTGTTTCGGTGGCTTGTGCCGCACTTAAAATATTCACCTTCCTTTCAAAGATCAAAGCGTTTTACAAGGAGAAGCAATAATGAAAAAAACAATAGTTATTATTATCCTTGTGGTTTACGTTGCCTCTATTGCCGTGGTTAATTTCTTCGGACTTGAGGTTAAGACCTTTGACGGAGTCACATACGTTAATAGCATTGTCTGCAACAGTATAACCGTTCAGAATAAAAATCCTGTAACACTTGAAGCAAAGCAAAGCCTTCACGGAAACGCTCTGTTTATATTTGATTTTATACCGGCATCTGAAAATCATCCGTATACGTCGGACGACAGCAGTATAATTACCAATCCGAATGCGGTACAGATTAACTATGAGGTATTGCCTCATCTTGCAGACGAAACGGGTGTTAAGTTTGAGTACGACATGGAAGCAATGGAGGGCGCAGTGGTATTCCACGAGCTCTCGCATACCTTCGTTTTCCTGCAACCGAACAGAGCAATCACAATTACCGTCAAAGCAATCGACGGCTCGAATGAGAGCACTCAGATTGTTATAATGGGCAGAATTCCCAAAAATACAAACATCGCTCAGGAGGACTGACAAAATGAAACGTGGCAATTTTGTAAAAATCATCGCAATTATAGCAGTTCTTGCTATGACACTCACCGCATTTGCAGCCTGCGGCGGTTCACTTAAACTTGAATCGTTCACCGTAGACCGCACGACCATCAAGACAAGTTACATTGTCGGAGAAGCAGTAGACTTTTCGGGTATTAAGGCTTATGCCAAGTATTCCGACGAAGGCCTTAACAAGACCTACACTTATGACGAGCTTACCATCACCTATGCAGACGATATTACCGCTACCGTAGGCGAAAAGGAAGTAAGCGTATCCTTTAACGACCCTAACCTTAATAAGAAGCAGGAAACCAAGGTCAAGATCACCGTTACCTCGGGCGCAGACGACGGATCGCCTCTTATCGCGGTTCAGTTCGAGAAGCCGCAGTCGATGACTCAGTTCGACTCCTCGAACGCCGATGCAGGTAAACTTGCTTACGGCGACGCGGGATTCTTCGGACAGTTCGCTCTCGGCGCCAAGACTTATGTTGTCGGTAACGAGAACGAGTTTAAGTTTAATCCTCAGTTTGCCGTACTCGCAGACGACGATAGCGTAAGAGAGCTTAACGAGTTCTACTCGGTAGTTGAGATCTCCCTTGAAAAGGACGGCGCGTACGTAGCACTCACCAAGAAAGCGGGCGAGGGTAACTCTGTTTCTTACTATGACGGAGAAACTCTTATCGCTGTCGTAGATACCTACAAGGGTACGTATCAGTTCTCAAACGACGCGGCAGGGAAGAAGGTAAAGATCTCGGTTCTTCCTTCCGAGGACCGCTATATCACGACTACTCCCTTTAATCCCGTAGTAGTTGAGGCAAACGTAATTGCGGCGTATAACGTTTACGAGGCATGGCAGCTTGCAGTTATTGATAACGTCAATGACGAATGGAACGACATCAAGACCGCACACGGTATTTCCGATCTCGACGTTTCGGGTGTTGTTCTTCACGCTAATATCAAGCTTACCGCCGACGACGTTCCCGCATCGTATTTCTACACTACCGACAGAGATGTAGTATATACTAACGTAACTAATACTTCCGAAACCGTTACAGTACCCGCGGGTACAAAATTCCTTAAAGACTGGACGCACGTTTACGAGCGTCACGATAAGGAAAGCTTCGTTATCGAAGGAAATTTCTTCGCTCTCAATGCAAGAGAATTCCCCCTCGTTGCATCTCCCGCAGTGTTCGGTAAGGACGCAGAGAAGGACTACGGCTCTGACTTCTCGAACTCCACTCTCTTCGTTTTTGAAACGAAGGACAGAGCTGCTTACGCGGATAATCCCAATCCCGCCGATGTTCTGAATCTTACCATCAACAATCTCGCGATAAACGGTAATGCAAAGAGAGATAACCTCGTTGATGCAAATGAAAACCTTGCTTCGGCAGGCGGACTTATATTCATCAAAAACGACATCGGATCTGAAACTACCATCAACAATATGATCGGTAACTCTACCTTCATCACATATTTCCCCACAAGCGGAGGCAATATGACTGTAAATAGCTCCAAGTGCTTTGACTCCTACCAGAACGTAGCGTTCTGCTGGGGCGACTCCGCTCTTATCGTTGATAAGTCCTGCTTCGAGGGCTGCGGCGGTCCTGTTATCATCGCATCGAGCGTTATAGACGAAGGACGTCACCCGACCGTTACCGTTACCGACTCGATAATCAAGACGAGCGTTACCGGAGAAGAGATCTGGTTTACCGCGGTAAATGCAAATTCTATCGTTGGTAGCATTAAGGGACTCGGACAGGGACTCCAGATGGCAGGTATCGGCAATATCGTTGATGCTTCGGGCAAGATGAACGTTATGGGACTCATTATGGCATCAGGAGATGATGCTACCGAAATCGTTACAGGTCTTGGCGCACAGGGCGCTCTCTCCTTCGACGGCGACGGAATGAACAGATTTCAGAGCGCAGAGAACATACACTGGGTAACGCTCAAACAGATCTCTGAGTATGCACAGGCTATGGGATCGCAGATGCCTCCCTTCTTCACTGTAACCGATGCAAACGGCGCGCCTCAGTCGATCTACTTTAACGGAACTACCTTCGTAGATCTTGCAGGTAATGCGCTCGGTACCGATGCAAGCCACGCGGCACTCGTAGGAGCGTTCGCTTCGGCAAAGACGGTCACCCTTACTCAGGGCGGTCTGTCGGTAGTATTCGAGCTCTATCACAACTAAGAATAGGCTTAAAAAAACTAAAAAACGGTCGGACCGATAAGGTTCGACCGTTTTTAAATTTATATCGGCGGCTCGTTCGAACAAAGTGACGAAAATAATATTAAATAATTGTGAAAAATGTCGAAAATGAATTATTTCTGCAAAAAAGACTTGTTTTTTATATAGTATTAGTGGTATAATAACGATGTATAATTATGCTCTTTAAAGTTATGCTAAATACTAATATCAATACTCGGAGAGGAGGAGAAAAATGTACGATCTTCAAAAAGCAAGTATGTGGAAAAGAATTTCTGCCGCACTGTTTGATTTCATTATGCTTATTATCGTCGTGATAGGCGTAGCGTATATTTTGACCTCTGTTCTCGGATACGACTCTTATACCGACCGCCTCACTGCTTCGTATGAAAAATACGGCGAGCAGTACGGTGTAGAGCTTGATATTACCTCTGCGGAGTATGATGCACTCAGTCAGGAGGCAAAGAGTGCGTACGATAGCGCGATTAAAGCTGTTTCGCAAGATAAAGAGGTAAGCTATACCTATACTATGATTATGAATCTTACTCTTATCATAATAACTTTCAGTATTCTTGTCGGGTATCTTTTGACTGAGTTTTTGGTTCCGCTTCTTTTAAAAAACGGACAAACTCTCGGCAAAAAGATATTCGCTATCGGACTTATGCGCGAGGACGGAGTGAAAATCTCTCCGCTTATCCTCTTTGTAAGGACGATTCTCGGAAAATATACTATCGAAACTATGATTCCGGTACTGATAGTCGTTATGATATTTTTCGGTTTTATGGGCATTGAAGGCACCTTTGTTATCATAGGACTCCTTATTATTGAGCTCGTTATGGTAATTTCGACCAAGGCGCACACGCTTCTTCACGACAAGCTCTCGTGTACCGTTACGGTCGATATGGCAAGCCAGATGATATTCGATACTCCCGAAGAGCTTCTCGAATACAAGAAGAGAATTCATGCGGAGCAGGCCGAAAATAAAGAATACTGATCTTTAAAATACGAAAGCAATTAAATTTGTTTTAAAATTTATTTACATAAACAACAAGGAAAGGAAAAAACAAAATGAAAGTTGTTTTGCAAAATCTTACCAAAATATTTCCTTCGCGCAGTAAGAAGGGCGATGAAGTAGTTGCGGTAAACGATTTCACCTTTACTATTCCCGACGGAAAGCTTATCGGACTTCTCGGTCCTTCGGGCTGCGGAAAGAGCACTACGCTTTATATGATAAGCGGACTCCAGAAGCCTTCGGGAGGACAGATCTTCTTCGGCGATGACGACGTTACCGAACTGTCGGCAGAGAACAGAGGAGTTGGTCTTGTATTCCAGAACTACGCGCTCTATCCTCATATGACGGTTAAGCAGAACATTATGTTCCCGCTTCAAAACCTGAAAGGCGCAGATAAGCTTGGTAAAAACGAAATGATCGAACGCGCGTATAACGCGGCAAAGCTCGTTCAGATCGACGAGCTTATGGACAGAAAGCCGAGCGAGCTTTCGGGCGGTCAGCAGCAGAGAGTTGCTATCGCAAGAGCTCTCGTTAAGATGCCCAAGGTGCTTCTGCTTGACGAGCCGCTCTCCAACCTCGATGCACGCCTCAGACTTCAAACCAGAGAAGAGATCAGAAGAATTCAGAAGGAAACCGGAATTACCACGATCTTCGTAACCCACGACCAGGAAGAGGCTATGAGTATCTCTGATATGATCGTAGTTATGAAGCTCGGCGTAGTACAGCAGACGGGTGCGCCTCAGGACGTTTATGACGATCCTACCAACCTCTTTGTTGCAAAGTTCCTCGGAACTCCTCCGATCAACGTATTCAACGGAAGAGTAGAGGGCGAAAAGCTCTACATAGGCGACGCCGCAGTGCTTGACACTCCCGGAGTTGCTCCTCAGGACGTTACCGTAGGTATCAGACCCGAGGGCTTCACTCTCGACGAGAACGGACCTCTCGTATGCGGACTTAACAGCGTTGAGGTAATGGGACGCGACGTTAGCGTGGTTTCTACCCACGAGGCGTCTGTAAACCCTGTTATCCGTTCGATAATCAATGCAGACAATAAGGTTGCAGCAGGCGAAACCGTAAGCTATTCGCTTAAAGCACATAAGGTCTTCCTTTTCTCGAAAGAAGACGAAAGCAGAATCTATTTCGAGGTGAAGTAATATGGTAGAAAGCAAAAACAAATGGAAAGTATGGCTGTATCTTTCACCTGCTATCATTTTGTTGTTGGTGTTTACCGTATGGCCTATCATCAATACCGTAATAATGGCATTCCAGAACGGATATAGCGCAAATATGGCGGCAGGCGGCGCTACGTTTGAATTCGGTATCGATAATTTCAAGCGTGTTATCGGATACAAGCGTTTTCTGACCTGTCTTAAAAACACCGCTATACTCTGTGTTGCCACTGTACCGATCTCAACTATTCTTGCGCTTCTCATCGCGGTTGCGCTTAACTCCATTAAACCCTTGCAGAAATTCCTTCAAACGATATTCTTCCTGCCCTACGTTACCAACTCCATCGCAATAGGAATGGTATTTGCGGCAATGTTCAATATCATCGGTCTTAGACCTTCCGGAGATTATGCAGACTCTTGGGGAATAGTCAATAACGTTATTATGTTCTTCGGCGGCGATCCGATCAACTGGATAAATCAGGGCTCGGAATATTGGGCTAACATAGCGGTAATGATAGTTTATATCGTTTGGAACGCGCTTCCTTTCAAGATCCTCGTCCTGCTTGGCGGTCTTCAAAGCATCAATAAGCAGTATTACGACGCGGCTAAGGTTGACGGAACGAGCAGAAGACGCGTGTTCTCAAAGATCACCGTTCCGCTGCTTTCTCCCATGATCGCATACGTAGTTATCACAGGCTTTATTGGCGGATTTAAGGAATATTCGAGCATAATCGGTATATTCGGCGACAATATGGGACCTGTTCACGATGCGGGCAGACTTAATACCATGGTAGGATTTATCTACGACTCACTCGGAACCAACTCACACGGCACCGCAAGTGCGGCGGCACTTATACTTTTCGGCATAATTCTTGTTGTCACGATGATCAACTCTGCGGTCAGCAAGAAGCGCGTGCATTATTAAGGAGGTAAAGTATGAATAACAGTACCGTATCGACTATGCACGCAAAAGACCTTAAAAGAACGTCCAATACCCAGAAGGCAGTAAGGGTAGCGGTTAAGGTCGGAACCTATGCGTTCCTTATCGTTATGGCTATAATCGTTCTGTTCCCGTTCTACTGGATGATAATCTCCTCCCTTAAAAGCGAAGCAGAATACATGAAGCCCGTTCCTACGTTCTGGCCCGAACAGATGATGTTCGGCAACTACGCCGAGGCGTTCTCGGCAGCGTCCCTTGGACGTCTGTTTATGAACACGCTTTACGTCGGCGTTGTTTCCACGCTTCTTTCTCTTGTTATAACCGTTCTTACGGCGTTTGCTTTCGCCCGTCTTGAATTCAAGGGTAAGGATCTCCTCTTCGGTGCGCTCCTTGCAACGATGATGATCCCCGGCGAGCTTTTCACCATCACTAACTATATAACCGTAAACAATTTGGGTTGGCTCAATAGCTTTACGGCACTTATAGTTCCTTTCCTCGTAAGTGTGTTCTATATCTATCTGTTGAAGCAGAACTTCATGCAGATACCGAACGAGCTCTATCTTGCGGCAAAGGTTGACGGAACAGGCGACCTCAAATACCTTTGGAAGGTTATGATACCACTCGCACTTCCTACGCTCATCTCGATAACGATACTCAAAATGATGGGTGCTTGGAACTCCTATATCTGGCCTAAGCTCGTTGCTAACGATGAGGCTCACCGCCTTATCACCAACGGTCTGCGTAACGCCTTTATGTCTACTTCGGGACAGGTCAACTATCCCGTACAGATGGCAGCAGTTGCCATCGTTTCCGCTCCGCTCTTCCTCGTGTTCGTTTTCCTCAGAAAATATATCATGAAGGGTGTCAGCCGCAGCGGTATCAAGGGTTAATAGTCCAAGGGAGAAAAAGGACTGTAACATAAAAATAATAAAAAGAAAGGGAAAAATGCTATGAAAAGAATCGTAAGCATTCTCTTGGTTCTCGTTCTCGCGTTCAGCATGTGCACTCTCGCAAGCTGTAACGGAGGCGGTTCCAACGCTACTGCAAACTTCGTTGTTCCCGAGGGCGGATATGACGGAAGCGCAGTAGAAATCACGTTTGCCCACACTATGGGCGCAAAGCTTCAGGAAGTGCTTAACTACCACATTGCCGAGTTCAATAAGCTCTATCCTAACATCACCATCAAGCACAGCAGCTACGGCGGTTGGAGTGACATTGCAGGTCAGGTAAACACCGAGATCGCAGGTAACAACCAGCCCAACATTGCATACTGCTACCCCGACCACGTTGCAACCTACAACCTCGCTAAGGCAGTTATTCAGCTTGACAACCTTATCGCAAGCGAAATCACGGTAAACCGCGCTGACGGTACGACCGAGCCTCTCGGACTTACCCAGGAACAGATCGATGACTTCATCGACGGCTTCTATAACGAAGGTAAGCAGTACGGTGACGGACTTATGTATACTATGCCTATGTCCAAGTCTACCGAGGTTCTTTACTACAATAAGACCTTCTTCGAGGCAAACAATCTTAAAGTTCCTACCACTTGGACAGAGATGGAAGATGTTTGCAAGAAGATCCTCGCGCTTGACAGCAAGTGCATTCCTCTCGGATATGACTCCGAGGACAACTGGTTTATCACCATGTGTGAGCAGAACGGCACTCCTTATACCAGTGCTACCGGCGACCACTATCTCTTCGACAACGCAGAGAATAAGGCTCTCGTAAAGAAGATCCGTGAATGGTACCAGAAGGGCTACGTAACCACCGAGGCTCTCTACGGCACGTACACCTCCGGTCTTTTCACCGAGCTTGACAAGTCGCTCAGCCATAGCTATATGTGTATCGGTTCTTCGGGCGGTGCAAGCTACCAGATCCCCAAGGACGGCGCATTTGAGGTTGGTGTTGCTCCTATTCCTCAGGCAGACGTAAACAACTCCAAGGTTATTTCTCAGGGTCCCAGCCTCTGTATTCTTCAGGGAAGAGATACCACCGATCAGCAGATCCTCGCTTCTTGGCTCTTCGTTAAGTACCTTACTACCAATATGGCATTCCAGACTGAGTTCTCCTCTACCTCCGGATATATGCCCGTTCTCGAGTCCGCTCAGAACGATGAGAACTATGCGACATGGCTCGCAAAGGCTAACGGCGCAGAGTTCCTTACCGCTCTCGTTGTAAAGGTTGGTCTTGATCAGGCTGATAACTACTTCACTTCTCCTGCATTCAACGGCTCTTCGGTTGCACGTAAGCAGGTTGGCGCACTTCTCGCTAAGTGTATGAGTGAAAAAACAAACGATGTTGACGCTCTTCTCAATCAGGCGTTCAGAGATGCAGTTGACGAATGCGAATTCTTGGGATAATTTTCAAGTAAAGCTATGAAAACAAACATCAAAATTCTTTCGTTGCTTCTTGCCATTTGTCTGGCAGTCGCGAGCTTTGTTGCCTGCGGACCTGCGGATAACGGCGGCGACGATCAAACAAATCCTCCTGCTATTGAAGAGGTAGACTATGCCGCTTCCGTTAAGCTCAATATGGGCTCTGAAACGTTAAAGCAGGAAGTCACGGTCAAGTCTTATATTGACGGTGACACGACTCATTTCTACGTTCCTAAGACCGTGACCGAAACGGGAGTGCTCAAAGCAAGATACCTTGCAGTAAACACTCCCGAGTCCACGGGTAAGATCGAGGAATGGGGAAAGAAGGCTTCTTCCTTCACTAAGGAAAAGCTCTCGGACGCGGTATCTATAATGATCGAATCCGATACCGAAGCCTGGAACCTCGACTCTACGGGTGAGCGTCACCTCGTTTGGGTGTGGTACAAGACGGCAGAGGGCGAGGATTACCGCAACTTAAATATCGAAATACTGCAAAACGGACTTGCTCTTGCATCAAGCTCGGCGGATAACCGCTACGGCGATACCTGTATGCAGGCGATAAATCAGGCAAAGACGTTAAAGCTTCACGTTTACTCTCCCGCCCACGACCCGGATTTCTATTATGGCGATGCTATTCCCGTAACTCTTAAAGGACTTCGCTCGAATATCTCGCTTTATGAGAATATGAAGGTCGCATTTGAGGGTGTTGTAACCAGAAGCGGCGATCAGACCATTTACGTCGAGGAATACGACGCGGAAACGGATATGTACTACGGTATGTCCGTTTACTACGGTTGGAACCTCCTCGGAACCGGACTTGAAATAATAAAGCCGGGTAACCGTATAAAGGTCGTAGGCTCTGTTCAGTATTACGCCGCAGGCGATTCCTGGCAGGTGTCAGACGTCAAGTACGTCGATATGCGTCCCAACGATCCGAACAACCTTAAGCTTATAAGCTCGGGACATAGCGCGGCAAACGTGCTCACGAGCGCAGATAAGTTTGTAAACGGCAAGGTAAGCCTTGAAGTACTTGAAAGCCTTGAAGAGGATACCACCAAGATCGCAACCTTCGATTATGCGAAGATGGCACTTGGAAGCTCTATTCAGATGAAAAATCTCAAGGTAAAGAGCATCTATACGACCTCTAACGAGGAAAGCTCCTCAAAAGGCGCGATGACGCTTACCTGTGAGGTTGACGGTATAACCGTATCTGTGAGAACAGTGGTTCTCCGTGATGCAAACGGCAATCTTATTACCGCAAGTGCTTATCAGGGCAAGACGATCGACGTGGTCGGAATAATCGACCTTTATCAGGGAACGTACCAGATCAAGGTGTTCTCTCAAAACGATATTACCATAGTTCAGTAAAAAAATTTAAAAGGAGAAATATAAACATGAAAAAGTTTATCTCTATGCTCTTACTCATCACCATGTGCATTGGCATCTTTGCAGGCTGTAATAAGCCCGAAGAAGAGGCAAACGTAGACCTTGAAAATGCAAAGACCTACGTTTTCAATATGTACAATGCAGGCGCAAGCAAGGGCGAAGCTATCAAGCTTCTCAAGGACAAGGAAGTTATCTCTTCCGTACCCGTTGACGGCGTTACCTACTCCATCGAGTGGTCGGTAGAGATCACCGCAGGCGCAGCTGACTCCGTTAAGATCGCAGACGGAAAGAACGGCAACAAGCTCGTTGACATTCCCGAAGGCTCTGAGGAGCAGATCGACTTCACTCTTACTGCAACCATCAAGGCTCCCAACAACGAAACCGCTTCGGTTTCCTTCCTGTTCTTCGTTCCCAAGACCGAAAAGGCTGACGTTTCCGACGGTCAGAAGGTAACCATCTACAACCCCGATAGCGAATCCTACGTTACCGGCAAGGGCTACGTGTATACTTCTTCCAGCGGATCCGTTAAGGACGAGCTCGTTATCTCGAAGAATAAGGCAGATGCTATCGCACTTACCCTTATCACCAACGCTGATAACACCGTTACCTTCAAGACCGCAGACGGCAAGTTCCTCTATGCAGATGCAACTCATGCAAAGTTCGTTGATGCAGAGGGCGAATACACCAAGTTCACTCTCGAGCCCGCAGAAGGCGGCTCCTTCATCAAGACTCAGGGCGTATACGGAAGCGGAGAAACCGCAAAGCCCCAGTACCTTGAAGTTTATAGCGGATACCTTACCGTTTTCGGTATGGACGCTAAAAAGGCTGCTATCTACACCTTCGTTCTTCAGGACGCTGAGGGCGCAAACGGAAGCGTAGTTGCTCCTACTCCCGATACCGGCGACGATAACACCGGTGACGACAACACCGGCGACGATGCAGATCTTCCCACCATCGATGCAGTTACTCCTGCTGTCGGAAGTGCATACAAGCTTGCATTCGTTCAGGGCAACAAAAAGGCTGTATACTACCTCACCGGCGTTCTCGACGGATACTATATGGCTTCCTCCGCAACTTCTGCTGACGGTGTTGATTTCTATATCGAAGAAGTAAGCGGCGGATACAACCTCTACTGCATGGTTGCAGGCGCTAAGAAGTACGTTAACATGGTTGTTAGCGGCACTCACGTAAACGGCAAGTATGAAGATACTGCTACCACCGTTTACACCTACGATGAAACTCTCAAGACTCTCGTTGCAGTAGTAAACGAAGAGAATTATATCTTCGGTACTAAGAACGACGGAAACTTCACGACTCTTGGCCCGATGAAGGCAAGCACCAATCCCTTCTACGCTCAGTTCGTAGCTTCCACCGGTAATAACGACACTCCCGCAGGCGGAGATAGCACTGACGCTCCTGAGGCAGGCACTGTAAAGGTTGTTATTGCTGAGTATGCAGATGCTAACAGTTGGGTTGACGGAAAATCCGGATCCGCATACAGCGAAGTAAAGCTCAACAACGATATTACTGCTACTGTTGCAGGAACTCCTGTTGGCAACTACGGTCTTAATACCGGAAAATACTATGAGAACGGTGAAAACTGGAGAATTTACCAGACCGAGTCTGCGACTCTTACCATCAAAGCGGCAGAGGGTAAGACCATTACCTCTGTAAAGATCACCTATGATATCAAGAATACCGGAACCCTTATGCAGGGAACCGCGGTTGTTGCGACTGATGCAGTTGTTACCGTAAACGCTAACTCTATTACTTTCAGCGTTGGCAACACCGGAACTGCAACCAACGGAAACGTTCAGATCACCGCTATCGAGGTTGTTTACGCATAATTGATGATACTAACCGATAAAAAGCGCTCGCACTAAGCGAGCGCTTTTTCATATACCTTGACAAACGTCGAAAATTCTGCTAAAATTACATAGGAATAATATAAAGTCAAAGGTGCTTTTATGAACGGAAAATTTCGTATTTTTGTCGCTTCGCTGATCCTTCTCGTGGTGCTCGTGTTTGCATCGGGTTGTCAAGGCGATACGCTCGACTCACTTGAAATAGAAAATGACAGAATAACCTTGGAGATCGGCTCGACCTATCAGCTTAAAACGAACGCGCCCGATTCCTTGACGGACTCGCTTGCGTGGTCGGCATCGAGTTCATCCGCAAGCGTAGATCAAAACGGACTCGTTACCGCAGTAGAGGTCGGCAAGACCGCAGTTACGGTGAGCTATAAGGAGCTCAGTGACGTTGCGATTATAGAGGTTGTAAGCGATGATCCCGATTCTCTCGATGATTTCGAAAGAGAAGAGTTTTACGGAGATTACGAGCCTGCCGATAGCTATGAGGAGGCGCTCCGCCGCTCACAGCTAGGTCTTATTTCGGGATCTGTCACCGTTCCCGATCAGGCGCCGCATATATCAAAATACCAACCTAAGAAGGGAAATGCTCTTATAAGAAATAACGAGCCCTATTTTGCCGACGAAAATACCTACGTTGTCGTGAATGCGTACGGTACAGAGGTTTTCAGAATTTACCGCGGCGGCGGATATATCACTCTCGAAGAGGTCGCGGCTTACGTTTACGCCTTCGGAACCACGCCTGCAAATTATATTCCGGGTAAGAACTCAAACCCTGCAAATAGCATCTGGGGCGAATATCTTCGTCTTAATAATTCAAAGTTTAGCGGAAACACCTCTAAATACCCGTATGAGCCCGAGCTTCCGAATATAAGCGGCTGCGGCGGCGATCTTACGTATTACGAAATTGATATTGGTACTACCGGTACCGACTGCGATCCCGGGTATGCAATTACAGTTTACAATAACGGACAGAAGATAACCCGCGGCGCGGCGCGTATAGTTTATACAAGATTTGATAAAAATGGTGATAAGATAATAGATCCTAACGAAAAATATCTCTTTTACACGTATAATCATTATAACGATTTTCAGGAATATCTGAATTACTACGGTGGTTGGGGTGAGATGTTTGGAAATATAACCGGCGGCGGAAAGCTTTCGAGTAAGTCGGATTATAATCCCACGCCTTACGTTCCGAGCGTTCTTGCATCGCTTAAAACCGAGAATACAATGATCGTTGTTTACTACTACGATCCGCATAAGCACGTTCTTTACGCGTGAAAATATGAGAATATGAGAACGTGAGAATGCGAGAAAGGGAAGATTATGGCTAAAATGGTTCGCATTGTTTCGATAATTTTGCTTACATGTCTTGTTCTTTCGGCCCTTGCTTCTTGCAAAAACGGGGAAATAAAGGAGATAACGCCCGAGCAGGTCGTTATGGCATACGAGGAGGCAGGCTACGACGTCTGGTACTCCGAGGAGGACGACGATCCCATAGAGGGTGAGCGTCACACCGTTCGGGCAACTCACGAAAACGGTGATTATATATTTTTTCATTTTTTCGATAGCGTTGAAAATGCCGAGGCATACGCCGATACCAGACAGTATAACGTCGTTATTTGGCTTTTTTCGGTAATATACGGTGATCCGTCTTGGCTTACTACCGAAACCTACGGAAATATCGAGATAGAGTACGATAATAAAGATCTTTACGAGCCGTTTGAGGAGCTTATAAAATGAAAAAGACGAGAAATTCTCGTCTTTTTTTATATATTTTTCAGCTTTTCATACGCCGCAAAGTCGGTTCTCGACACAACGAGCGGAGTTACCGAAATATATCCTGCGCGCATAGCGTCGATGTCGTTGCCGAGATCGGGCTTTTCGCTCGGTACGGGCTCGCCCTCCTGAATGTACATATCGCCGTTTCGATGAACGAATCTGTCAGAGAAATATATGCCGCCCTGACGCGTGATCTTTATTCCTTTCACTTCAAGCGGAATATTTATGTTGTAAAGATCTCCGAGCTCGAGCAGATTATTTTTGCAGATAAAATCGTATATATAGTCAAGATTTGCATATGCCGTTTCGAAGGTTGGTGTGTCGGTAGATATTGCAATACCCTTGATACCGACTCTCGCGCCCTCGTATATCGCGCCGATCGTGCCCGAATATACGATGTCGTCGCCGAGATTGTATCCGTAGTTGATTCCCGAAAGGAGAAGATCGAAATCCTCGCAAAGACCTGCCGTTGCAAAGCGGACACAGTCTGCGGGGGTTGAGTCTACGTAGTAAGCTCTGATGCTCGGATCGAGATCTATTTTTTTGATCTCAATTTCCGAACAAAAATCAATCGATTGGCTTTTTCCGCTCTGCTCGGATTTCGGAGCTATAAGCGTGACCTCGCCGAGCTTCGTTGCCCATTTGGCAAGATGCAAAATGGACTCGGAGCGGTATCCGTCGTCGTTGGTTATAAGTATTTTCATAGCCAGCCCTCGTTATTTTCCTTGTACTCTTTAAGACGCGCGTCTGTATCACTGATGAGAGATTGCATCTCCTCTTTACTGTAAACGGTTGCACCGCAGGCGCAGGCGTGTCCGCCGCCGTGATACTTTTCGGCGATAGGATTTACCGTTACGAACCTCGAACGAAGTCGAACGCGGATAGATCCGTCGTCGTTATCGATGAACGCGATCCAGATAAGCGAGTTTTTAATTGATTCCATATAAGAAACCGAAGCGCTCGCTTCCTCGTATGTGAGAGAGAAGAGCTCCTGCATTTCACGCGTGACGTGCAGATATGCGACTCCGTTTTCTGTGATCTGCATCTGCTCGTAAACGTAAGCCTGAAATTTCAGAGTGTGAAATTCCTTCATATAGAGATTTGCGTGCAGAGTGTCGAGATCTATGCCTTCGTCAAGAAGCATTCCTGCAAGGCGGAGCGTTTCGCCGGATACAGAGCGGAAGCGGAAACGACCGGAATCGGTCACCATTCCCGTATAGATATAAGTTGCCGCCTCTTTGCTCATTTTGAGCTCGTCCTTGAAGGTTCTGTAAAAATCGGCAACCATCTCGCAGACAGAGGAGCGCTCCTCTTCAACCCATTCGTAATCTCCGTAGTGTTCGAGGTTTATGTGATGGTCGAGCTTGATTATTTCACGGCAGAGCGAGAACTTTTGATTGGAAATACGGTCGGCAGTTGCGGTATCGAGAACTATCGCAAGCGCGTCCGAATAGAAGCTGTCCTCAACTGCGGCGTCCTCGTCGCCGAGAAACGCGACGTAATCCGCGTAGTCGCAGTTAATAAGGCGAATATCCTTTTCGGGGAAGGTAAGACGAAGGATCTCGCGGAGTCCCTTAGTCGATCCGACCGCATCGCCGTCAGGGCGCTTGTGGCGGAAAATTATGATCTTGTCGTACTGTTTTATTTTATCGAGTATCGTTTTTTTCTGTTCAAAGTACATTTCATTTCTCCTGTTTGGACAGAGCGCAGAGATCTTCAAGCATACTCATAGCCTCGTCCTTATTTTTGAGCGTTGCGCCGCTCGCCTTGGCGTGACCGCCTCCGCCGTATTTTACGGCAATCGGGTTGATGTTGTGGCAGTTAGAGCGTATCTCGCAGAGCACGCCGTCCTCCGTTTCGGTGAAATTGACCCAAGAGTCGATGCCCTTGATCTCGGACATTACGTTTACCATTCCTCTTGAAATGGTGAAGTTGTCAACGCCGTAGCCTTTCGCTTCTTCGAGCGGAGTGTATATGTAAGCAACACGGTGAGGTGTCGTTTCTATTTTAAGCACGAAACGGGCTCTGAGCTTTATGAAATCAAGCTCGTCTGAGTAAAGATTTCTGTATATATCCGATGTGTCGAACTTTCTTTCCATAAGGAAGGAAGCAAGTCTGAACGTCTGTGCAGTCGTTGCATCGTAACGGAAGCGTCCCGAGTCGGTCACCATACCCGTATAAAGCGATTTTGCGGCAAGCGGCGATACAGTAAGTCCGCACTCCATGGCAAACGCGGCAATAAGACCGCAGCAGCTCTCAAACGATGTGTCGGTCACCTCAACGTCGGTGATCTTCTCGCAAAAGATGTGGTGATCCATACGCGCACTCGCCGATGCAAGCGTGTATCTGTCGTCCGAGATGAGCGATTTTGCCGACGTATCGAGCACGATCGCAAGTGCGCCCTCGTAGGTCGCGTCAGGAATATCGTCCATTACCGCGCCCTCCATAAAGGCAAAACGAGGGGTCATATCGCCGACGGTATAAACCATTTTATCGGGAAATGTGTCGCGAATGATATTTGCAAGTCCTATCTGCGAACCGAGCGCGTCACCGTCGGGATTTTTGTGACGGTGTATTATTATCGTCGGGTATTTTTTTATAAGATCAAGTATTTTTTCAAACATTCGGATAAAGTCCTTTCTTTAAAAGAGCGCAAGATGCGCTTCTATCCTGTCGATTATCATTTTGTAAGCGACGGGATTTTTTCCACCCTCGGGAATAATAATGTCGGCATTTTTCTTGCTCGGCTCGACGAACGCCTCGTGCATAGGCTTGACCGTCGAAAGATACTGCTCGATTATAGAATCAAGCGAGCGTCCGCGCTCCTTGACGTCGCGCATAATTCTGCGCACGATACGGACGTCGGCGTCGGTATCCACAAATATCTTCATATCAAGACGCTTTAATATCTCGGCATTTTCAAAAATAAGTATTCCTTCGAGCAAAATGACGCTCGCACTCTTTACGCGCCTCGTTTTGTCGCTTCTGTCGTGGATAGTGTAATCGTATATCGGGGAGTCGATGCTTTTTCCCGATCTTAACATATCGAGATGAGATGTCAGAAGAGATGTGTCAAACGCGTCCGGGTGGTCGTAGTTCGTGTGAATTCTCTCACCCATCGGAATATCTCTCTGAGCCTTGTAGTAGTCGTCGTGACGGAGAATTGATATGCGATCTCCGAAATGAGCGAGGATGTTCTCTGCAAGCGTAGTCTTTCCGCTTCCTGAGCCACCTGCTATGCCGATTATTATTGTTTCGTTCAAAATAGACCTCCGTAAGCGTCAGATTATGATCTCGTGGATAAGCTTCGGCTTCTCGAGCTCTCGGTCAGTGAAAACGAGAGATGAGAGAACGTGTGCCTTCGCGCCTTCAATAGTTTCCTCTTTTTCGGTAAAGACTCGCGCGATAACGTCGCCGCGGCAAACCTTATCGGACGGCTTTTTAAAGAGGATAACGCCTGCTCTCGGATCAATAGTCGATTCCTTGGTCGCTCTTCCTGCGCCAAGTACCATCGCCGCAATACCTATCTTTTCGGCATCGCAGGAAAGGATATATCCGTCCTTCTCGCAAATTATATCGTAAGAGTATTTTGCATTTCCGAAAAGCGAGGTGTCTTTTGCATAGCGGTCGTCGCCGCCCTGCTCTCTGATCCACTCGCAGAACTTTTCAAACGCTTTTCCGCTGCTTATCACCTCTGAAACGAGCTCCTTTGCCTCTTTTGCGGAGATGTTGCAGGAGAACTCTACCATAAGTGAAGCAAGCGTCAGGCATACGGTACGAAGATCGTCAGGACCACCTCCGCGCAGAACCTCGATCGCCTCGCAGACCTCGATAGCGTTTCCGACGGCATGACCGAGCGGAATGTCCATATTCGTAATGACTGCGGCAGTGCGCCTTCCGTGTGCCTTTCCTATCTTTACCATGGTTTCGGCAAGAAGTCTTGCATCTTCCGGGGTTTTCATAAACGAGCCGCGTCCGCATTTTACGTCAAGGACTATTGAGTGAGTTCCTGCCGCGAGCTTTTTGCTCATTATCGACGAGGAGATAAGCGGCATAGAATCCACAGTAGCAGTAACGTCGCGCAGAGAGTAAAGCTTTTTGTCGGCAGGCGCGAGATCTGCGCTCTGACCGATAACTGCGATTCCGCAGCGTTCAACCTGCGATCTGAACTCTTCGCTTGAAAGGGAAGTGCGAAATCCGGGGAAGGATTCGAGCTTGTCAACGGTTCCTCCCGTGTGACCGAGTCCGCGTCCGCTCATTTTAGCAACTATGCCTCCGCAGGCCGCTACGATAGGAGCGACTGCGAGAGTAGTCTTGTCGCCGACTCCGCCTGTCGAGTGCTTGTCAACGCTTCGGTCGCCAAATGCGGAAAGATCGACAGTATCTCCCGAAAGCATCATAGCCTCGGTGAGATCGAAAATTTCGCGGTCTGACATACCTTTGAAGTAGATGGCCATCATAAGCGCAGAGATTTGATAATCGGGGATCGTGCCGTCGGTGTAAGCGCGTATCATATCGAAGATCTCCTCGCGCGAAAGCTCTGCACCGTGCTTTTTCTTTTCAATAATATCGTACATTCTCATACTCTTCACCTCGCTGAGAGTCAGTTTAGTTTGTCTGATCCGAAGCTTTCGGGAAAAAGCTCGGAAAGAGTGTATATTTTCGTCACGCTTCCGTCAAAGAGGATTATTTCAAAATTTTCGTCGCAAAACTCAGACATCACCTGACGGCAGACACCGCAGGGCGGAGTAAAGGACGAGATAATATCCTCCTTTTTGCCACCCACGATCGCGATAGCTGAAAAAGAGCGCTCACCGGCGTGAAGGGCGGTAAAAAACGCTACGCGTTCTGCGCATACGGTGGGAGTAAAGGAAGCGGATTCGATGTTTGCACCCGTATAAACTGCGCCGTGATCGGTCAGAAGTGCCGCACCTACGGCAAATCCCGAGTACGGACAGTAGCTCTGCTCTCTGGCAAGAATGGCTCTGCCTACGAGCATATTTACGGTATCATTATTCATAACAGATCTCCTATTTTGTAAGAAGCTTCAAAACCTCGTCGCCGATAGTGAAAAATCCGTCGAGCGTTCCAAGATTTTCGCTCGGTATATTTTCTGAGTAGGTGATAAACGGAACGTATTCTCTCGTGTGGTCGGTGCTCTTGTCAGACGGATCGCAGCCGTGGTCGGCAGTGATCATAAGAACGTCGTCCTCACCGAGCTTTTTCACAAATTCACCCAGCCAAGCGTCAAATTCACTGATCGCTCTCGCATATCCGACGGCGTCCTGTCTGTGACCGAAAAGCATATCGAAATCAACGAGATTTACAAAGCAAAGTCCGTTGAAGTCGCGATCTGCAAGCTCTGCCGTCTTTGTCATACCCTCGCGGTTGTTGTGAGTCGGATAGGTTTCGGTGATACCCGACATTGCAAAAATGTCGCCTATCTTTCCGACGCCGATAACGTCAAATCCGCTCTCGCTAAGCTTATTTAGCATAGTTTTCTTTGGCGGAACGAGCGAAAAATCGCGGCGGTTTTCGGTACGCTTAAAGTCGCCCTCACTTCCGATAAAGGGGCGCGCGATAACTCTGCCTACGCCGTGCTCACCCGTGAGAATAGCTCTCGCTTTTTCACAGATAGAATAAAGCTCATCTATCGGGACGATCTCCTCGTGTGCGGCGATCTGGAATACACTGTCGGCAGACGTGTATACGATAAGCTTGCCCGTTTCCATGTGCTCCTTGCCGTAGTCGCGGATAACGTCGGTGCCCGAATAGGGAAGATTGCAGAGCGTGCCTCTGCCGACCGCCTTTTCAAAGGCGTCCATTATCTCGCGTGGAAATCCGTTCGGATAAGTCGGCATAGCAGACTCGGAAACGATTCCCGCTATCTCCCAGTGCCCGGTCGTTGTATCCTTGCCGCGGCTCATCTCGCGCAGTCTGGCAACGCTTGCAGTGGGATCTGCGGTCTTTTCTATGCAGTCGGCACCGTCAATGCTTCCAAATCCCATTGATATAAGGTTCGGTATTTCCAGAGCGCCCGTTGCGGCGATACTGCGAAGTGTGTTTGCGCCGACGTCGCCGAAATCACGCGCGTCGGGAGCCTCTCCGATCCCAAAGGAATCAAGGACTATAAGAAATATTCTTTTCATAATTACTGCATCGATATAGCGACGTTGAGCGCTATCTCCATCATATCGGTAAAGGTGTTCTGTCTTGCATCGGCATCAAGAGCCTCGCCGCGAAGAATGTGGTCGGATACCGTGCAGATCGCAAGAGCTCTCTTGCCTGCCGCTGCGGCATTCATGTAAAGAGCCGCGGCTTCCATTTCTACTCCGAGAACTCCGAGCTTATACCACCCCTCGTTGAATTTAGGATCGGCGTGATAGAATACGTCGGAGGAAAGCAGATTTCCCACCTTGTAGCGAACGCCGATCTTCTTTGCCTCTTCGACTGCGCGACTGAGGAGCTCGTAGCTTGCTATCGGCGCATAATTTCCGTTCAGCTTATACTGATCCTGAAACGCCGAGTTCGTGCATGCGCCCATTCCGATTATAATGTCGCGGAGCTGAACGTCGTCTGCAAGACCGCCCGCCGAGCCTATACGGATAATATTGTCAACTCCGAAGAAATTGTAAAGCTCGTAGGAGTAAATGCCGATCGAGGGCATTCCCATTCCGCTCGCCATAACACTTACGGGTACGCCCTTGTAGGTGCCGGTATATCCCTGAATACCGCGTACGTTGTTTATAAGACGTGCGTTTTCAAGGAAATTTTCTGCCACGAATTTCGAGCGCAGAGGATCGCCGGGCATAAGGACTGTTTTCGCAAAATCTGCGGACGAAGCTTTTATGTGTGGAGTGTGTTGACTGCTCATTTTTATATCTCCTTAATAGTTAGATTGACTTTTTTCGTTTTTTGCTATCTTTACGATGCGGCTCGTGCCAAGACGGGACGCTCCGAGCTCAATGAAATCCTCGGCGTCTTTGAGCGAGGCAATTCCGCCCGCCGCCTTGATAAGAACGCCCTCTCCGATATGCTTTGCGAAAAGAGCAACGTCCTCGCGAGTTGCACCTGCTGTTGAAAATCCGGTCGAGGTCTTGATATAGTCTGCCCCGGATCTTGTGACGATCTCGCACATTTTGATCTTTTCCTCGTCTGTCAGAAGACAGGTTTCGATAATGACTTTAAGGATCTTTTCTCCGCAAGCCTCTTTGAGAGCGGTAAGCTCTGCAAGGATCTCGTCGTATTTCTTGTCTTTGAGATGTCCTATGTTGATTACGGTGTCGATCTCGTCCGCGCCGCTTTCGATAGCGTCCTTTGCTTCGAAAACCTTGGTCGCCGCCGTCGAATATCCGTTGGGAAATCCGATTACGGTGCAGATTTTCAGTTTATCTCCTACGTAGTTCTTTGCGTCCTTGACGTATGACGGAGGAATGCATACAGAAGCGGTAGAAAATTTCATACCGTCGTCGCAGATTGCCTTTATTTCCTCCCAGGTAGCACTCTGAGAGAGCAGGGTGTGATCGCATTTAGAAAGAATTTTGCCAAGTTCCATATTTTTATCTCCTTTTTAAATTGAATTTTGCTCTTTTATCTTTTCACGCCAACATTTGTGGCACATTGCAATGTAACTGTCGTTTCCGCCGAGCATAACCTGATCGCCCTCGGTAACTATCTTCATATCTGCGGTAATTCGCGCGTTGACTATCGCTTTTTCTCCGCATGAGCATATCGTTTTGATCTCAGCTATCGAGTCTGCTACCTCGAAAAGACGTCTGCTTCCCTCAAAAAGATGACAGAGAAAATCTGCTCGCAGTCCGAAGCACAGTACGGGAATGTCGTACTCGTCAACAACTCTTCTGAGAGCGTCGATGTGCTCGCTTGTAAAGAACTGACACTCGTCTGCGATTATGACGTCGTACTGCGAGCGCATTTGGTTGAAGATCTCAAAGAGATCGTCCCCCTTTGATATAGTGTCGCAGTTTTCGTACAGACCTATTCTCGATTTGACTACCTTTTCGCCGTCACGGTTGTCGAGCGCAGGCTTGATAAGCCAGACCTTCATTCCGCGCTCCTCGTAGTTGAATTTTGTTATAAGTGCCTGAGCGGTTTTGGAAGATCCCATCGCTCCGTATTTGAAATAAAGCTTTGCCATTACTTTTTTCCTGCCTGACATTATTTGTTTTTAGTATATTATTATACCATATTTTTCTCCAAAATGGAAGAGTTTTTTTACTTTTTGTCAAAAAATATCAAGTTTTTATATACTGAATATTATAAAAACGGAGGAAAATATGGAACTGACTTATTTGTTTACAAAATGTATCGGTGTATCTTATACACGTACCGGCGTTTCTGCCGATTACGCGGTGGAAAGAAAAGGGGAAATGCTGAGTATATTTTTTCAGGATTCTGATGGGTGCGAGGACTGGAAAAGCAATCTGAATTTTCCTGTAAAGCCGTATAAAAGAATGGGCAGGACGCTCTGGCTTTCGCACAGAGGCTTTTTGAAGGTATGGAAGGAGATAGAGCCTGTTATTTCGCCGTACGTGCTCGATCAAAGCGTAAAAAGGGTAATTGTGGCGGGATATTCACACGGAGCTGCAATAGGAGTATTTTGCCACGAATACGTCTGGTATCACAGACCTGATCTGCGGGGTAGAATAGAGGGCTACGGCTTCGGTTGTCCGCGTACCGTTTGGGGAATTTTGACTGCTAACACCCGAAAGCGGTGGGAATCCTTTACGGTCATAAGAAACATCGACGATATAGTGACACACCTTCCGCCTGCCGTTTTCGGATACCGTCACGTCGGAAAAATGCTTGAAATCGGTGAGAAAAAGAAATACTCGGCGGTAGAGGCACATTTTAAGGAAAATATTATGAAAGAGCTGTATAGATACGAAAAAACACGGGAGTAATCCCGTGTTTTTAGTGTGTTTGAATGTTTTTTAATTAAAGTTTTTGGAGATCCAAGAACCTTTTTTCAAAAAGGACCTTGGCAGGGTTTTCAAAGGGGCAGAGTCCCTTTGGCTTAAAATATGGGGTATCCTGCGGCTTCATGAGCGGCTTTGAGCTCGTCACAAAGTGCAACGATCTCGTCAGTCGAAAGCTGGCTTCCGGTGTGAGGATCGAGCATAGCCGCATGGTAAACGTGCTCCATAGACATCTCGTGAGCGGCAGCTATCGTAAGAAGCTGAACGTTGATGTTGGTCATGTTCATAGCTGCACACTGAGGAGGAAGCTCTCCTGCGAAGGTCGGGTGAATTCCCGATTTGTCAACCATACAAGCAACCTCTACGCAAGCGTTTGCAGGAAGGTTGGAGATAAGACCGTTGTTGATGACGTTTCCGCCGATCTTGTAGGGAACACCGGTAACGATCGCTTCCATAATACGCGAAGCATACTCGCGCGAACGCTCGTGTGTTACGTTTCCACCCGCCATAAGCTCCTCTCTCTGAGTAGCCCACTTTTCTATGTTCTTTATGCAACGTCTGGGATACTCGTCAAGCGGAATGTTGAATTTCTCGATAAGCTCGGGACGGTTTTCCTTGATGTAAAGATAGTTGTACTCTGCATTGTGCTCGCTCGACTCGGTGCAGTAGTAGCCGAACTTGTCGATGTAGTCGTATCTGACCATGTCGCCGTGCTTTTTGGTAGCGTTCATTTCCTTTGCGCGGCGCTTGATCTCGGGATAAAGGTCGTTTCCGTCCTTGTCGCGAATGTCGAGAAGCCAAGCCATGTGGTTGATTCCCGCGATGGTTTCGTATCTGCCTTCCATCTTGTCCTCCATACCGAGGTCTTTGAGGAGCCAGTGCGAGCATACCTGAACACTATGGCAAAGACCGATAGTCTTTACGTTGGTGTATCTCTGCATATAGCCGGTAAGTATCGCCATCGGGTTGGTGTAGTTAAGGAACCACGCGTTGGGGCAGACCTCTTCGATGTCTGCGGCAAACTGCTTCATAACGTGAATGGTACGGAGTCCTCTGAATATACCGCCGATACCGAGGGTATCACCGATAGTCTGGCGCAGGCCGTACTTCTTGGGAATCTCAAAGTCGATTATCGTGCAGGGATCGTAAAGACCAACCTGTATTGCATTTACAACGAAGTCAGCGTTTCTGAGCGCGTCCTTGCGCTCCTCTACGCCAAGATATTTCTTAACGGTAGCGCGGTTTTCGTTGATGTTCTTGTTAAGGGCAGTGATAAGACGGTAGGAGTCTTCAAGACGCTCGGGATCAATGTCGTAAAGAGCGATCTCCGCATCGCGAAGTGCCTCAGACATCATAGAGTCGCCGAGAACGTTTTTGCAGAAAACTGTGCTTCCTGCACCCATGAAAGTAATTTTTACCATGATTTTAGTTTCCTTTCGTAGAAACATTAAATTTATTTTACAAGCTTATTTTATCACTTTTTTTTGAAAAAACCATTGATTTATGTAACTGTAATATGTTATAATGTAACCGAAAGTCTAACAAACACCGCTCGAAAGAAGGGATTTTGTCACTTTGGAAGAAAATAAACGATTTTGGAGTGTGGGTTTTCTCGACCGCGGATATGCAGAGCTTTCGCCGCTTAACTGCGGATATGAGGACTGCGATCCCGAGCATATCGGATACGGAAGAAGATCCTATTATATGATCCATTACGTCATAAAGGGCTCGGGTACGCTTTATAGCGAAAAGGGAGAATATAAGGCAGGGCACGGACAGATCTTTATCGTAGCGCCTTACGAAAACGCCTATTACGTCGCAGATAAAAACGATCCATGGGAATATATCTGGATATCCTTTAACGGCAGACTCGCAAAGAAGCTTGACACGCTCGACTCGCGCGTTTGCGATAGCTCTTACGAGCCGTTTGCTATGATACGCGATCTTCAAAAAAGACAGGATACGAGAGAAGAGATAGCGGCGTCTGCATTGTTTCTTCTGTTTGCAGAGATATTTTCGGGACGCTCGAAGCACCCGCATTACGTCAGACGTACTGTCGATACTATAAACTCGCTTTATATGACACATATAACAGTCGAGGCTATTGCAAACGACCTTCGGCTTGACAGACGCTACCTTGCGCGTATATTCAAGGCAAGCGTGGGAATGAGCGTTCAGGAATATCTTATGAAGGTGCGAATGGAGCAGGCCGAAAAGCATCTTCGTGACGGCGTTTCGGTCGCTATGACCGCAGAGCTCGTCGGATACGGCGATCCGTTCAATTTTTCAAAAATGTTCAAAAAATATTACGGAGTCAGTCCGAGTAAATTTGTCTGAGCATACCGTTTCCCTTGACATTACCGCGCACTTGTGGTAAAATTTAGTGTATTCTTCGGTAAAGAAGAGGCTTATGTTCGATTTTAATAAAATAAAATCGCCAATAATACTAAGTAAGCCGGCGTTAACCGAAATAATTATTTAAGTAAAGTTTTTTGGAAAGCTTGAAAAGTGAAATGAAGAAAATTTGTATAATTTATACGGGTGGAACGATCGGTATGACGAGGACCGAAAAGGGATACGCTCCCAAGGAAGGGTATCTCAGAGAGCGGCTCGAAGCCATAGAGGATTTGAAGGATCCACGAGTTCCGAGATGGGATATGGTGGAGATGTCGCCGCTTCTCGATTCATCGAATATGACCGTCCACGAGTGGAATAAAATAGCAGAGGAGATAGATAAGCGCTATAACGACTACGACGGATTTGTAGTGCTTCACGGAACGGATACGATGGCGTATACCGCGTCGGCGCTTTCGTTTATGCTCGAAAATCTCGCAAAGCCGGTAGTGCTTACGGGATCGCAGATACCGCTCTGCGAGATCAGAAGCGATGCCAGAGATAACCTCATATCCTCAATGCTCGTTGCGGCACAGGGCAAGGTAAAAGAGGTCTGCCTGTATTTCGGCGGCAGACTTATGAGAGGAAACCGTACCACAAAATACTCGGCGGACGGGTTTTCCGCATTCAAGTCGCCAAGCTATCCGTATCTTGCCGATTCGGGAATAGAGCTGAGATATAGCCAGGCGCTTCTGAGAGCTCCCGATAAGGGCGAGTTTGCAATAAGAAGGCTTTCGCCCGTACCTATCGGAGTAATCAAGGTTTTTCCGGGAATACAGTTCGATCTTTTTGAGTCGATAATGACCGAAAAACTAAGCGGTATCGTTATTGAAACCTTTGGCGCGGGAAATATTCCGGGAAGCGCGGACGCGCTCCTTCCGATAATAAAAAAGGCGTTCTCAAACGGAACTGTCATAACGGTCTGCTCGCAGTGTCCGCAGGGAACGGTTTCTCTCGGCGCGTATGAAACGAGCAGTGCTCTGAAAGACGCGGGTGCGGTAAACGGATTTGATCTTACTACCGAAGCGGCGGTAGCAAAGCTGTATTATCTCTTCTCGTGCGGATATGATAGTGCAAAAATAAAAGAAATGATGGAAACAGATCTTCGCGGCGAAATGAGCTGCTAAGACGGTATATACAGAAAGGTAAAAGTAAAATGAAAAAAACAATTCTCAGAAAATACGCCCGCCTTATTGCAGTTAAAGGCGGAAGAGTTCAGAAAGGACAAGACGTTGTCATCGCGGCTTCGGTAGAAAATCCCGAGTTCGTTCAGATGGTCGTTGAGGAATGCTACCGCTATGGTGCAAGACGCGTCGAGGTCGATTGGAGCTATCAACCGATTACTAAAATAAATATGAAGAAATGCTCGGTAAAGACTCTTTCCACAGTTGAAAAGTGGCAGGAAGAAAAGCTTAAATGGAAGGTCGAAAAGCTTCCCGTTCATATCTATCTCGAATCGGACGATCCCGACGGACTCAGCGGCATAGATCAGAATAAAAACTCCAAGGCGTCGCAAGCAAGATATAAGATAATCAAGCCCTACCGCGAGGCTATGGAAAATAAATATCAGTGGTGTATCGCGGCAATTCCCGGCGCGGCTTGGGCAAAAAAGGTATTCCCGAACGAGAGCAGAAGAAACGCAGTAGAGAAGCTCTGGGAGGCAATTTTGACGGCTTCGAGAGTGAACGACGATCCTGTTGCCGCATGGGACGAGCATAACCGTAATCTCGCCGCAAAGTGCGACTATCTCAATTCTCTCGGACTTGAAACTCTCGAATATAAATCGTCAAACGGAACCGATCTCAGAGTCGGACTTATAGAGGACGCGCTCTTTATGGGCGGTTCAGAGAAGGCTCTCGGAAGCGGTATTGAGTTCAACCCCAATATCCCGAGCGAGGAGGTTTTCGTATCTCCGAAAAAGGGTGTTGCCGACGGTATAGTTTACTCGTCGAAGCCTCTTTCTTATCGCGGAGAGCTTATTGATAATTTCTCGGTACGCTTCGAAAACGGTAAGGCAGTCGAGGTAAAGGCAGAGCAGGGCGAGGAGCTTCTTAAAGAGATGATCTCGATGGACGAGGGTGCTCCGTATCTCGGCGAATGTGCACTCGTTCCTTACGATAGCCCGATATGTAACACCGGAATACTTTTCTATAACACCCTTTTCGATGAAAACGCCGCTTGTCACCTTGCCCTCGGCGCAGGCTTTACAAACGTGCTTCGCGACTACGATAAGTACACCGTAAAGGAGTGCTACGAAAAAGGTATCAACGAGTCGATGATCCACGTTGATTTTATGATTGGAACTGCCGATCTCTCTGTCGTCGGTATTACCCGCGACGGTAAGAGAGTGCAGATATTCGAAAACGGAAACTGGGCATTTTAAGATATAGACAAGACCATCGGTCGTGCCGGTGGTCTTGTCTATTAAAAGCATAAAAAGAAGGTTGCCGCTATTCCGAAAAGAATACCGATCCACTGCTTTTACGTAAGTTTTTCCTTAAACAGAATAAGCCCTGCGAGAGTTGACAGGATCAGATGTCCGCCGTTTATAATGGGGAAGAATACCGCACTGTCCATAACTCCTACGAGATAGAGGTTTATAATGTTGTTAAGCGCGATGGCAATTCCCACAAGCGTGAGCATTATAGCGAGAGTTATAACGATCCTGCGCGCTTTTACTCGGTCGGTTTTGGAAACGATGGGCGGATCTTTTTTGAGAGAAAGAATATACAGAGCCACAGAGAAGAGTGTCGAGAAAATGAATGCAATAAAGAGAATCATAGAAAGCTCGCTACTAACCTGTAATAAGAAAGGACAGAGAAGTGTATCTCTGTCCTTTTATTTTTATGAAAACTTATTTGAGAGTCTGAGATTATCTGCGATCATCGCGATAAACTCGCTGTTTGTTGGCTTGCCTCTGTTATTCTGAATGGTATAGCCGAAATAAGCGTTCAGCGTGTCCAGATCGCCCCTGTCCCACGCGACCTCAATGGCGTGACGGATCGCGCGCTCGACTCTTGACGATGTCGTCTGATACTGCTTTGCCACAGAAGGGTAGAGTATCTTTGTGACCGAGTTTATTATGTCGGTGTCGTTTATCGTCATAAGTATCGCAGTCCTGAGATACTGGTATCCCTTGATGTGCGCCGGAACGCCTATCTGATGAATGACCTTCGTGACCTGCGCTTCCATATCGTTTCCGATGTTAGGTCCGGCAGAAGGAGGCGTTTTAGAGGTGCGCTTCTTTGCCATTATGCGAAGGATCCTCTGACTGAGGCTCTGAAAATCGATCGGCTTCAAGATGCAGTATTCTGCACCCGATTCGCTTGCCTCGAAAAACATATTCTGATTGTTTACGATCGACATTACGATAAACGACGGAGGCATGTCCGGCGTAAAATTCATACCGAGCGCACTTTTTATGATATGCACACAGTCGAGTCTTGACATCCAGATATCAAGAAGCACGATGTCAGGGTGCAGTCCTTCGATCTTGTGAAGCGCGTCCTCACCGTTGCAGGCCTCTGAAATTTCGCGGTAGCCGAGAGCGTATAGCCCCTCCTTGCAGTTTCGTCTGAATTCGGCGCTCTCGTCGGCAATAAGTATTTTGATTTTTGATTCCATATCTTTTTCACTCCCGTTTTTGATTGGTTTTTATTGACAAATACATATTACCATATTTTGGTAATCAATACAATTGGCAGAGCATCCAAAATTTCTGCCAAAATATTGGTAAAAATTGCCAAAGTTTGCCAATTTAGGAATAAATCGAGAAAAGAGAGTGATTAGCTGTCGTGATGCTTGGTAAAAAAACCTCGAAGATTCATATAATAAGTCCCGTCCTCTTGCTTTTTGAAGCCGATTGCGGTGATAAGACGGGTGGACAGACGCTCGGGGTAGGGAAGATAAGCGTCGTGTGTACCGCAAAGATCGACGAAATTGAGAAGTGATCTTCCCATAATGAAGAGCGCTTCGAAGTCGTCAACACCCTCGGGAGAGCGCAGATCGTAAAGATGTGCACCGCCTTTTTTAAAAGAGAACTGAGCCACTCCGAGAAGCTCACCGGGCAGGGTGTCGCTTGATGTGGGATCGTCGGGGATCTCGGGAGTGTCGTACGCGGCGTAAGCGAGCGCGTCCGGAATGAACTCAACAGAGCATTTCTCGCAGATTTCCTTCTGAACCTCTTTGGTTTGTATTGCATGTATTCTGAGCATATCTTTATACCTTTTAATTATAAAATTCCTGCTGCCTTTTTAAGATCCTTTACCTCATCAATGTTCAGATAGCGCCAGTCGCCTCGTTTTACGTCGAGCGCAAGATCTCCGAGAGCGACTCTTTTGAGCGCTCTGACCGAAAGCCCGACCTTCTCGCACATTCTTCGGATCTGGCGGTTTTTACCCTCGAAAAGTATCATTTCGAGTACCGAGGTGCTTTCGTTGTGGCGGAGAATTCCGCACTGTACGGGCATAATTTTTTCGCCGTCTATCTCAGTGAGAGATGCAAGCTCGGCAACCTTCGCGCGAGTTACGGTGCCTTCTACCTTTACGTTATATATCTTGGGTATGAGATGCCTTGGGTGGGTGAGAGCATTTGTGAGCTCTCCGTCGTTGGTCATAAGCAGAAGACCCTCGGAATTCATATCAAGGCGTCCGACGGGATAAACGCGCGTTCCGACGTCAGAAACAAGCTCTGCGACAGTCTTGCGGCCCTTGTCGTCACTCATTGTTGTAACGTATCCTACCGGTTTGTTGAGCATAACGTAGGTGTAATGAAAGTTTTGTCTTTTGCCTACCGGAGCACCCTGACAAAGAATTTTGTCGCGACGGGGATCGACCTTCGTTCCGATGGTAGCGACCTCGCCGTTTACGAGTACTTCTCCTGCCTCTATTGCCTTTTCGGCGGCACGGCGGGACATAACTCCGCAGTCAGAAATAAACTTTTGTAGTCTGATTTTTTCCATATCGGGCTTTATGCGTCCTTTTCTCCTTTGTTTTCTTCGCAGCTTTCAGTCTTTACCTCGGGCTTATCCTTGGCAAGAGCGACGCGTAGTCTTTTGATGAATTCGGGAGAGCGTTCGATCATTTCAAGAACGGTGTCGATCTTATCGGGCTTCTGTGCAGACGATGCTCCGAGGAAGGAAACGTCGCCGTCAGCCTTTACAACGAGAAATCCGATGGGATTTATCTTGATTCCGGTTCCGCCGCCGCCCGCAAAGTTCATGCTCTGCGATTTTTCGGTGGTGCGCTTTCCAAGACTGTCAACTCCGCCCGAAGCGAATCCTACCGAAACGCTCGTGATCGGGATGATCGTAACGTCGCCGGGTGCGATTATAGGATCGCCTACTACCGTGTTTACGTCTGCAATCTCCTTTATACTGTCGAGTGCGGTTGCGACGATTTCGCTAAGCTTTTCGCGGCTGTTTGCCTTTACATTTTCGTTCATTAAGTTATCCTCCTTGTATTTGATAAGGTCAACCTATTTTGTGACCTTCGATTTTTTTCGTTGATTGTTCGTCCGGGGTGTCTTTTACTCTGAATTTGGAAAATTTTCCGAGGAGCTTGTGTCCTCCGAAGGCAAGTCGGAAGAGAAGCCTCCATACACTGAAAGTGACGCTCATACTAAGCTCAAAGGTCGTTTTATCATTTACGAAATCGCAGTCGATGACGACCTTTCCGAGATGTCTTTTCGAGATTTTTGCGTTTGTTGCCAGAATGTGCAGTAAATATGCCACGCTCTGCGAAATAACGCCGTAGCGTATAGCAGTGTCGGCAGGATCGTCAGAGGCTACCGTCAGTTTGAAATATCTGAATTTTACGCGTCCGATTCGAATTATAGGTCCCAGAAGATCGCTGAAAAAACTTGAAAGTGCAACGAGAAGATCCTCGACGTCATCGGGAAAGTGGAAATTGAATTTCTTCTTTTTTTCCTTTTTTGGCTCGCTTTGGCTTTTCCTGCGCTTTTTCTCTGATGCCTTTTCTTCCTTCTTTTTTCGTCTTTCAAGAGCTTTTTTGGTGTATCTGCGCTTTTTTGGACGCTCTTTTTTTCTGCTGTCAAAAAGAGTTATGGTAATAAGACCGGTGCGAAGCTTCAATGCTCTGCCGTTTTTGCAGATAAAAATTATGCTCATTCGCCAAAAGATTATAAGAAGCAAGAGAAGCACTATAATCGCGGCGACGGCAAGACCTTTAAAATCGTCCAAGCTTTCGCACCTCCTTTCGATCTTTTAGAGATCCTGTCAGTTTTCAGAGCTATCGACCTCTGAGCTCTCCGCACCCACGTCGGCAGGCTCTTCAAGGTTTTCTTCGAGGTCAAGCTCAAGCATACTTATCTGCTCGTCGGGGTGCTCGCTCTTTTCCTCGTAGTCGGGAAGCTCGTAGAGAGAGGAAAGTCCGAAGCAACGCAGAAAATCGTCGGTCGTGCCGTAAAGGATCGGCTTTCCGGGAGCGTCAAGACGTCCCTTTGCCTCAATAAGACGGCGGTCGCAGAGCGTTGATACCGCGTAAGACGAGTCAACGCCGCGGATCTTTTCGATTTTCGCCTTGGTTATCGGTTGATTGTATGCTACGATAGCGAGAACCTCGAGAGAGGAATTCGACAGTCTGCCCTCGCGTCTTATGCCGAGAGCCTTGCGGACGTGTTGCTCAAACTCCTCCTTAGAGCAGAGCTGACAGGAATCCGAAACTATGATAAGACGAATTCCGCGGTTTTCAAGTTCGAGTGAGCTTTGAAGCTCGCTTACCGCTTTTCTCACCGTCAGTACCGAGATTTCAAGCACCTCTGCAAGCTTTTTAAAGCTAACGGGGTAGCCTGCCGCAAAGAGTATCGCCTCGATCATTCGCGCACATGTATCTACGTCGTATTCGGGCGCAGTGGGCGCACTTTCCTCGATATTTTCGGTTATATTTTCGTTTTCAAGGTTGTTGTTCATTAAAAATTACCTCACGGAGATTTTTTATTCGGGTAGACCGCCGTCCGAGATCGGATTGTCGGTTATGTCGTCTGGAGTTATCAGTCTGAGCTTTGGAGCGTCAAGTCCGTCAGAAAAATCTGCGGTTATCTTCTGACTCTTCATAAGTTCAAGTATGGCAAGGAATGTAGCGACAACGTCCGAGCGGTTGTGACAAGCGTCAAACAGATCGTCGAGCGCAACAAGTCCGTTTGCCGTTATCTTGTTTATAACGATCGTTATTTTCTCGGTGACAGGCGCAGGCTCTCGCGTCAGAATGACCGAAAGGGAAGCCTCGACCGTGTCGTTGCGCGACTCCTCAAACAGCTTTTTACGAAGAGCCATTCGCTCGAAAGCCTTTACGAGGAGCTCGATATCCTGATTGTCGGGAATATCGTCGCAGGGCGGAATGTCGTCTGTGTCCTTTGCAAATCTTCCCGAAAACGAGGCGTAAAGGTGACCGAGTCCCTCGGCGGCGCGCTTTGCCTTTTGATATTCGATAAGCATTTCGGCAAGTTCTGCTCTGGGGTCGACTTGTTCCTCGTTGCTCTCGGGCTTCGGCAGAAGCATACGGCTTTTTATGAGCATAAGACGGCTCGCCATTTCGAGAAATTCTCCCGCAACCTCCATGTCAAGCTCGGTCAGTCTTTCGATGTACTCCATATACTGCTCGAATATAAGCGAGATAGGAATATCGTAGATATTTATTTTGTTTTTAGCAATAAGAGCGAGCAGAAGATCAAGCGGACCTTCGTATATTTCAAGCGTAAAGGAGAGCTTCGACTCGTTTTGCTCCTCTGTCTGTACGTTTTGCAGATTGTTTTCTGTCATAATATAAGACCTACCAGCCATTCCATTAAAAAAATGATTTTGTCAGTTATAAATTCAAACGGAGCGTCGAGAATTCCCGTGGCAACTGCGACGAGCACTACGAGCATAATTGCACGCTCGTGCCTCATTACCGAGAAATAATGCTTGTCGGGCAAGAATGCAAAGAGAACGCGCGATCCGTCAAACGGGGGTATGGGAAGCATATTGAATACCGCGAGATAAACGTTCATATAGCAGAAATTCTGGAAAAACAGAATTACCGCAAGCGCGACCGTAGCAGGCATAAGTGCCCCTGTGAGCTTCATTATGAGGGCGTATATGAACATTCCGAAAAATGCAAGTAAAAGGTTGACGATCGGACCTGCCGCAGCAGAAAGAGCCATTCCTTTTTTCGGATCCTTGAAATATCTCGGATTTATCGGTACGGGATTTGCATATCCGATGCCGATAAGAAGCATAAGAAGCATTCCAACGGGGTGGAAGTGCTTTATAGGGTTTAGCGTAAGGCGTCCGAAATTCTTAGCCGTCGGATCTCCGAGCTTGTAGGCAACAAAGCCGTGAGCGTACTCGTGGAACGATAGCGATATAAGAACCGTCGGAATTGTGAGCAAAAATACGAGAGCTATCGTTTTGAAATCGTATCCGCCCATTATATATCTTAACATTTATTTTACCGTTTCTTTCCTGAAATATTTTCAGATTTACTTTAAACGTCGTTTTCTGTCATATATTCAAGGCTTTCGCGCTTTACGGCAAGACGGTCCTCTCCGTCCTTTATAATGACAAGTGCGGGTCTTGCCACGCGATTGTAATTTGACGCCATAGAATAGTTGTACGCTCCCGTTACCGTGACTGCGAGAATATCGCCGCGCTCGGCAGATTGCAGGGGCATATTTTCTCCGATGAGGTCGCCCGATTCGCAGCATCTTCCTGCCAGCGAGCAGATAATATCCTTTTCCTTGTCCGCCTTGTTTGCAATAAGAGCCTCGTACTGCGCGCGGTAGAGCGCGTATCTCGGATTGTCACTCATACCGCCGTCGACGGTTACGTATGTGCGGAAATCTCCGATATGCTTGACAGAGCCGACGGTATAGAGGGTGACTCCTGCCGCGGCAACTATCGAGCGTCCGGGCTCCATAAAGATATGCGGACGGGAAAGTGAATATTTTTCACAGAATTCGGTGAGCTTTTCTCCGAGTATTCTGATGCTTTCTGTAACGTCTATCGACGGATCCTGCTCGACGTAGCGGACTCCGAAGCCGCCTCCGATATTCATATATTCGGGAGAGTAGCCGAGATTTTTCTTCATATCGGCGGCAAATCGGATCATAACCTCAAGCTGATCTATATACGGCTCTACCTCAAAGACCTGAGAGCCGCAGTGGCAGTGATAGCCGATAAGCTCGAGATTTGAAAGCGAGAGTGCCTTCTGAACGAAGATTTCTGCTTGTCCGGTTTCGATGGGAACTCCGAATTTCGAATCGAGCTTGCCCGTGCTTATCGCTTCGAGCGTGTGACAGTCGATGTTCGGGGTGATACGGAGAAGTATCCTTGCGACCTTGCCCATATCCGAGGCTATTTTCGAAATAGAGTCAAGCTCGTCAAAGCATTCGACAACGAAGCTTCCGATTCCGTATTCGAGCGCGGCGCGTATCTCTTCGTCGGTTTTGTTGTTGCCGTGCAGACAAAGACGCGACGGAGTATATCCTGCTTTTATAGCCGTGTAAAGCTCGCCGAGCGACACGACGTCGGCGTTTATATCCTCTTTTTCGATAATGCGATATATTTCCTTTATCGAAAGAGCCTTTGAAGCGTAATATACCGCGCTCTTTTCAGAAAAATATTTCTTTACGGCGTCGCGGTAAAGACGGCACTGTCTGACTATCTCGTTTTCATCAAGGAGATAGAGGGGAGTCGAATACTTTTCGGCAAGGCGGACCGTGTCGGCAGAGCCGAGCGTGAAGTGACCTTCACCGTTTACAGAGTAGCATTGGTGTAACATTTTTAATATCCTTTTGTTTTTCAGTTGAGTATCGAAAGTATCTCGCGCAGAACCGCGTCCCTTCCTTCGCCGCTAAGCGAGGAGAAGGGGATTATCTTTATACCTTCAAGAAGCGGGTGACTTTCGAGAAGAGCGGTCATTTTTGCTCTTTCGGTCTTGTTGAGCTTGTCGCATTTGGTCGCGACAACGAAGAACGGTATTTCGGACTGTACGAGAAAATCGAGCATCATTTCGTCGTCTGCGGTAGGACCGACTTTAAGGTCGATAAGCTGAATTACCGCCGCAAGACTGTCTGCACCTTTGACAAAAAAATCGTTCGTAAGTGCCGACCATTTTGCTTTGTCTGCCGGATTGCGCTTTGCAAATCCGTATCCCGGAAGGTCGACCAGATAAAGCGACGATGCCACGTCGTAGAAATTTATCGTTATGGTCTTTCCGGGGCTCGAGCTTACGCGAGCAAGGCTTTTCCGACCGATAAGCGAGTTTATAAGAGAGCTTTTTCCGACGTTGGATCTGCCAGACATAGCGATCTGCGGACGGCGATCCTTCGGAAACTGCGAGGCAAGACCTGCCGTTATTTTAAGACTTGTTTTGTTAAAATCAAGCTTCATAAGAGTTTAACCCTTTCGAGCGTATTTTATCGTATTGACGGACGGGTGTCAGAAATCTTTTTTGAAACGAGCGGAATAATGCTTTCGGCAGATACCGAGCTTTCAGCTTTTTCAGGGATTATAAGTGCACCGTTTATCACGTCGTCAACGCTTTCGCAGAAAACGAATTCAACGCTTTCGCGAACTACCGCGTCGACCTTGTCAAGATCGCGCGCATTGTCCTTTGGAATGAATATTTTGCGAACGCCTGCAAGATAAGCCGCCATAGACTTTTCGCGCAGTCCTCCGATCGGAATAACCTTTCCGCGAAGCGAAACCTCGCCCGTCATAGCAATATCGCGGCGAGCGGGATATTTTCCAAGCTCACTGATAAGCGCGGTCACGAGAGTAACGCCTGCGCTCGGTCCGTCCTTCGGAACGGCACCTTCGGGGAAATGGATATGTATATCCTTCGTTTTGTAGAAGTCCCCATCGATGCCAAGAGCCTCGGCGCGCTCGCGTACGATACTGACGGCGATCTTTGCGGATTCCTTCATGACCTCGCCAAGCGAGCCTGTAAGCTCGACCTTTCCCGTGCCGGGCATTGAAACGACCTCGACTTTGAGCATATCTCCGCCTGCATCGGTGTAGGCAAGACCGTTGACTACTCCGATCTCGTCGATTTCGGAGAGCTTTTCGGGAATTATCTTTTCAGGACCGAGAAATTCATGAAGATTTGCCGCTTTTACGGCGATCTTCTTCTGATCGGGATTTTCAACTATTTTGCGAGCGACCTTTCGGCAGACCGAAGCTATCTCTCTTTCGAGATTACGTACCCCCGCCTCGCGAGTGTACGCCTCGATGATTTTCATTATAGCACCGTCGTCGATGCGAAGCTCCTTTTTCGTCAGACCGTGAGCTTTGAGCTTCTTCGGTATGAGATGATTTTTTGCGATCGAGAGCTTTTCGCGCGCCGAATAGCTCTTCATCTCGATAACCTCCATACGGTCGAGAAGCGGACGCGGTATGGTGTCAAGCGTGTTGGCGGTAGCAATAAACAGGCAGTCTGACAGATCGAAGGGAAGCTCGATAAAGTGATCTCTGAACGCCTTGTTCTGATCGGGATCGAGAACTTCGAGCAGGGCAGATGCGGGATCGCCGTGCGAATCACGGGCGAGCTTGTCGATCTCGTCGAGCAGAATAAGCGGATTTGAAACGCCTGCCTGCTTGATTGCGGCAATAATACGTCCGGGCATAGAGCCGACGTAGGTCTTTCTGTGACCGCGAATGTCGCTCTCGTCGCGTACACCGCCGAGCGCAACGCGAACGTATTTGCGTTTGAGTGCGCGTGCGATAGATGCACCGATAGAGGTCTTTCCGACTCCGGGTGCTCCTACAAGACAGAGTATCTGGTTCTTTATGTCCGGCGTCAGATTTTTGACCGCGATGAATTCGAGAATTCTCTCTTTTACGTCGTCGATGCCGTCGTGATCCGCGTCGAGTATCTTTTTGGCGTTTGCTACACTGAGATTGTCGCTCGTGCGCTTTTTCCAGGGCAGTTCAAGACAGGTGTCGATGTAACCGCGTATAACTGCGCTCTCGTGAGAGGAGTAGGGCTGCTTTGAAAGCTTTATAGTTTCTTTTACGAGCTTTTCGGAAACCTCTTCGGGAAGATCGGCATCTGCGATCTTCTGCATATATTCTGCGATCTCCTCGTCGTATTCCTCGTCCTCGCCGAGCTCACTCTTTATGACCTTTAACTGCTCGCGCAGATAGTAATCACGCTGATTTTCCTCGATAGCCTCGCGAGTGCGCTTGTGGATCTTCGCCTCTTCGCCGAGCAGAACGAGCTCGCTCTCCATAAGCAGTGGGAGCAGTTCAAGACGACGGATAGGATCGTATTCGTTAAGCAGGGTGAGCTTGTTTTCACTGCGGAATATCACACTGCTTGCGATAAGATCGGAAAACATAGCGGGAGATTTCGTAGCGCGCACCGCACTTTCAAGCTCTTTTGAAAAGTGGGGTATCATTCTGGGATAGGACTCAAAGAGCTTTAATATATCCCGTCTGAGAAGCTCGGAGCGGACTCCGTCGTCGTCAAAGCGGAGTATTTTGCAGGCGACGGACGCCGTGTCAAAATCCTGTCCCTTTTTAACGTCTATGAAATCTGCGCGGCAGACACCCTCGAAGGTTATGACCGCACTGTCGGGTGAAGAATGAGAGATCGCCTTGATCTTGCATATAACGCCGACCTTGCCGATAACGTCGGTAAGTGTGTTTTCGCCAAGCAGGGTGATAACGAAAACGGTCGAGTCCGACTGCTTCGCGGCCGTAGCGGCGGCGATAGCTTTGGAATCGTTTATTTCAATGTTCGTCGGGATAGCGGGGAATACCACCACGTCGCCGACTGCAACCAGAGGAAGAACTCTGGCTTTTATCTTTTCTGAGTAAAGTGACACTGTATTTCTCCTTGTAAAATGCGTGAAAGTCAGTCGATAATAATATATCAACATATTATATCATATCAAAACTTAAAAATCAAGAGTTTGTTACAAATATTATATGTGTGTTTTCGGTATCCTTTGTGTCAAAAACCTATATTAGCGATATTATGATACAAGGGTAGCAAAATTAAATAAGGCTTGCCCCTGTAAAACAAAACTGAAAACGTTAAAAGAAAAAGGAGAGTTTCAGATGAATTATCAGAGAGCCTGCCGAAGCGGCGGCTGCTATCAGGGCATGGGAGCTATGCAGCGTATGGCACCCGGATACCGTAAACAGGAGAGTGATTATTCGCCGTACGGCAGAACGGGAGCCGCGCATACGGGCAAAGCACAGACCGATCTGAGGCTTCCTATGGCAACCTCGCTTGCGATGGTCTATTCGCCGATCCAGTATTGGCGCGATATATACGATATAGACTGTGCGCTTGAAAGAGGAACGCTCTTTGCCGAGCTCGACAAACCGCTTTGCAGTGCAGGTAAATAAGCGATTGTGACGGCAAAAAAGGAAGAAAGATAGGAAAGGTTTGAAAAAGAAATGAACGAAAGACAAAGACTGATGTGCGAAGTGCAGCGCACATCGTTTGCGCTCGTTGAAACGGTACTGTTCCTTGACGGACACCCGTGCGACGAAGAGGCGCTTGAATACTACTGCGAAATAAGAGAAAAATACGAAAAGGCGAAAAAAGAATACGAGGAGCACTGCGGCCCGATAAGCGTTCTTGGCGTAAAGGGCGAGGGCGCTTGGAGTTGGGTTGAAACTCCGTGGCCTTGGGAAATGGAGGCGAACTGACTTATGTGGCTGTATGAGAAAAAACTGCAATATCCCGTAAAGATCAAAAATCCCAGTCCGATGTATGCGAAGATCATAATTTCGCAGCTCGGCGGGCCCGACGGTGAGCTCGGCGCATCGACGAGATACCTTTCTCAGCGTTTCTCGATGCCCGACAGAAAAATAGTCGGACTTCTTACAGACATCGGTACGGAGGAGCTCGCACACGTTGAAATGATCTCTGCGATACTTTTCCAGCTTACCCGCAACCTCTCACCAGAGGAGATAAAGAAGAGCGGATTTGACACTTATTTCGTGGATCACACGACCGGAATATATCCGCAGGCGGCATCGGGTGTGCCCTTCACGACCGCGTATATCGGCGTCAAGGGCGACGTTTTTGCTGATCTTCACGAGGACCTTGCGGCAGAGCAGAAGGCACGCGTGACTTACGATAATCTGCTCAGACTTATCGACGATCCCGATGTAAGAGATCCGCTTAAATTCCTTCGTGAGCGCGAGATAGTACACTATCAGAGATTCGGCGATGCAAAACAATCAGGGTGAAGCACTCGACAATTACATAGTAAAATGCAGATAGAGATTGATTTCTCTGTCTGCTTTTCTTTTTGCTTACTGTCATTATAGTGAATTTCAACGTATATGTATACGATTGATGTTCGACACCTTTTGCTCGAACATTTTTCTCTGCCGTTTGATTTGTAGGCTACTAAAATAGAGTTACAAATCATTCAAAGGGGGAGTTTTTCTATGAAACGCATTGATTACGGTTAGTCGAACATTTTTTGCGAATACTCGCCTTGATTTGACAATATAGTACATTTGAGAGCAAAAACTCAAATGCAACGGCAAACACACGGCGTTTAGATTTGCCGCAATATAGAGCAGGCACCTTTAAGACAAACAATGAGGCTTTGGCTCTTGTGGAGTAAGTGAGGCAAATCTATCTATTAAAAAAGTTACTCCGTCAAAATACTAAAAAAAGAGGTTGTTATAATGCAAAACAAAATTATATCTTCGGTGTCTGGTAAGGAACAAGAGAGTGCAACACTCTACGTTAAAGAAAAAGAGTATCTGAAGCATCGTTATAAATATGATCACGATACTCAAAATGAAATTGTTATCATCTGTTTTGATGGTACAAAGGTTGATGTTCAGCTTTATAAGA
>JAZOSN010000068.1:0-14792 GCA_045657105.1 Eubacteriales bacterium | reverse complement strand
GATTTTCGGCAGATGCAGGCTCTGCCGACACCGTAGCAAAGATCGCTTCTCTTCCCTTTATATTGCCTTACGGACTTTTCACCCACCTTGCAACCTCTGACTGCGCCGATAAGAGCGAGGCAGTATCTCAGATAGAGCGTTTTAAAAGCTTCAAGGGACTCTGTGCCGAGCGCGGAGTAAGCTTTAAAAAGCTCCACTGTGCAAACAGTGCCGCACTTATAGATATGCCCGAGGCTATCGGAAATCAGTTCAGAATGGGTATCTCGATGTACGGATATATGCCGTCAAACGAGATACGTACCAAGGAAAAGCTGACTCCCGCGATGACCTTCAAGAGTCACATAGTATTCGTCAAAAAGATAAAAAAGGGCGAAAGCGTAGGCTACGGACGCACCTTTATTGCAGAGGGTGACAGAGAGATCGCAACCGTTCCGATCGGCTATGCGGACGGCTACCCTCGCGCGCTTTCAAGCAAGGGACGCGTTATAGTAAACGGTCACTATGCAAATATCGTCGGACGTATCTGTATGGATATGTTTATGATAGACGTTTCGGGAATGGACGTTTCTGTCGGCGACGAGGTAATTCTCATCGGAAGCGACGGAAGGCTCTCTGTTGATGCCGACGAGATCGCAGATCTCACCGACACGATCTCTTACGAGATACTTTGCGGAGTGGGAAAAAGAATACCTCGAAGATACGTCTGACCGCCTTGTGCAATTTTATTATATAAAACAGTAATTTTGTTATCATCTAAGGCGTTTTGCTTGACATTTAAGTAGCAGTGGTTTATAATATTGTTGACTTTTAAGGTCAATTTTTAATAAAACAAAGTGAGGATACTTAAAATGGCTGAACAACTCAAAATAGGCATAATAGGTTGCGGCGGTATCGCAAACGGAAAACATATGCCTTCGCTTTCAAGACAGAAGGACAAGGCGATAATGGTAGCATTCTGCGACATTATTGAGCAGAGAGCTATTGATGCTCGCGCAAAGTACGGAACTCCCGACTGCAAGGTATATACCGATTACAGAGAGCTCCTTGCCGATCCTAGTATCGACGTAGTACACGTTCTCACTCCCAACCGCTCGCATAGCGAAATAACCGTTGCCGCTCTCGAAGCAGGCAAGCACGTTATGTGCGAAAAGCCGATGGCAATAAACTCGATCGAGGCTCAGAAGATGCTCGACGCGGCAAAGCGTACGGGCAAGAAGCTGACTATCGGCTATCAGACCCGTAACCGTCAGGACGCCGTATATCTCAAACAACTCGTTGAGGACGGAATGTTCGGTGACATTTACTACGCAAAGGCGACCGCACTTCGCCGTCGCGCAGTTCCCACGTGGGGAGTATTCCTTAACGAGTACGAGCAGGGCGGCGGTCCGCTTATCGACATCGGAACACACGCGCTCGACCTCACTCTCTATATGCTCAACAACTATAAGCCCAAATACTGTGTAGGTACTACTTACAGAAAGATCGCAGAGGGCGATCCTGAGCTTCAAGGCAACGACTGGGGCTATTGGGATCCTAAGCAGTACACCGTTGAGGACTCGGCTTTCGGCTTCGTCGTAATGGAAAACGGCGCGACGATCAATCTTGAATCCTCCTGGGCAATCAATATGCTCGACACCCGTGAGGCTATCACCGCCTTCTGCGGAACTCTCGCAGGCGCAGATATGAACGGCCCCGGCGGTGCTCTTCGTATCAACGGAGTTAAGCATAATGCAAAGTACACATTCAACCCCGTTCTCGAATCGAAGGGCGCGGCGTTCTACAAGGGCCACGGCCCCGAAAGCGCACCCGATCGCGAGGCTCGCCTCTGGCTCGAATCAATAATCAACGACACCGATCCGCTCGTTCTTCCCGAGCAGGCTCTTTGTGTCACGAAGATCCTTGAAGGTATCTATACCTCTGCAAAGACCGGAGATATTTTCAAATTCTAACTAAAAACAAATCTCAACACCGTAAAATCGGTGTTGGGTTTTGTATATCCTGCAAGGTCTTGCAGGATATACAAAACTCTTCTTAATAACTAAAAATCAAGGAATGACTATAATGGAAAACATCGAAAACAAAAAGGTAATATTCTCTGGCGTTCAACCGAGCGGCGTGCTCACTATCGGAAACTATCTCGGTGCTATCAAGAACTGGGTAAGTCTTGCCGACGAGTACGACTGCATTTACTGTGCAGTCGATATGCACGCGATAACCGTTCGTCAGGATCCCGCAGATCTCAGACGCCGCACGAGAGAGCTTCTCGCTATATATATTGCGGCAGGAATCGATCCCGAAAAGAGCACACTCTTCGTGCAGTCGCACGTTGCCGCTCATGCAGAGCTTGCATGGATACTCAGCTGCTACACTCAGTTTGGTGAGCTCTCGCGTATGACTCAGTTCAAGGACAAGTCTGTAAAGCACGCCGACAATATAAACGCGGGACTCTTCACGTATCCCGTGCTTATGGCGGCAGATATTCTGCTTTATCAGGCAGATCTCGTACCCGTGGGACAGGACCAGAAGCAGCATATTGAGCTCACGCGCGACATCGCAACTCGCTTTAACGGTATCTATGGTGACGTTTTCAAGATCCCCGAGGGCTTTATTCCGCCAAGCGGAGCAAAGATAATGTCGCTTCAAGATCCCACCAAGAAGATGAGCAAGTCGGATACTAACGTAAACTCGTTCGTTACGCTTATGGACTCGAAGGACGATATTATCAGAAAGTTCAAGAGAGCGGTGACCGACTCGGATACCTGTGTACGCTTTGCCGAGGGCAAGGACGGCATCAACAACCTTATGAATATCTATTCCTGCTTCACCGGAAAGACTCACGCCGAGATCGAAAAAGAGTTCGACGGCAGAGGCTACGGAGATTTCAAGCTCGCAGTCGGAGAAGCAGTAGCAGACGGTCTTGCTCCCCTTCAAGAGCGCTTCAACAAGATAATTGCCGACAAGACCTATCTTGACGACGTTATCAAAAACGGTGCTCAGGCGGCGACATACCGCGCTCAAAAGACGATCCGCAAGGTTGCGAAAAAAGTCGGATTTATTGCAAAATAAATGTCTTATATTTTAAACGCTCTCAGAGGGGTCGCAGATTTCTTCCTCTCCGAGCCTGAAATATTCTGGGGATATACTGTAATTCTGACTCTCGTGACGTTCATAACCTACGCGCGCGACAAATATAAGGCAAAGAAAAATCTCTGGCGCACGCCCGAGGGCACTCTGCTTCTGCTCGCCTTTATCGGCGGCGCGGTCGGCGCGTTTTTAGGAATGACTCTTTGCAGACACAAGATCCGCAAAGCGAAATTTTATCTGTGCATTCCCTTCCTTGCGATAATGCAGATCGCATTTATCGTTTTTATCTATCGAGCACAGCTTCTGTCAATACTGTTATAAAAGTAAAACCACCGATAGTATCGGTGGTTTTGTATAAAGCTTCAAGAGGATTTCCCTGTCATTTGCCCATTTTGAATATTCCTTTTAATATCGGGCGCAAAAAGCGGGGAGCTTTAACGGTAACTACTTTCATAACTCTGTAATTCCTTTCCGCAGAAAACTTATGTTTTCGGAGCTACACTGTCATATTATGCCGCAAAGCGATGATATGTCACTGTTTTTTATCCCAAGAGTGCTTTTCTTTAAGTATATCGAAAAGCTCGACGTAGCTTTCGTGACGGCTTTTTGCGATCTCTCCCTTTTTCAAAGCTTCAAGTATCGCGCAGCCCTCCTCCCTCGTATGGGTACATTTGGTATATTTACATTTTCCTATGCGATCCTCGAATTCGCGGAATGTATTCGGGAGCGCCTCCTTATCGAAAAAGTCAAAGCGAACGAAATCGAGCATAGTAAATCCGGGAGTATCGGCAAAGAAGCCGCTGCCCGTTCCGAAAAGGTCCTTCATCGGGAAAAGCTCGACGTGGCGTGTGGTATGCTTACCTCTGCCGATCTTTTCGCTTACGTTTCCCGTCGCTATTTTGAGCATCGGGAAAAGCGAGTTCATAAGTGTCGATTTGCCTGCGCCCGATGCGCCTGCGAACGCCGAGATCTTATCGCAAGCCTCGTTTTTTATAAACTCAGATATACCGTCGCACTCAACGCCTTCGCCGTTTTCGCACTGCTTTGAGAGAAAAACGCGAAATCCGCTTTTTTCGTATATTTCGCGGATCTTTTCTGCATTTTCACCGTCAAGATCGCACTTGCTTACGACTATTATCGGCTCTATCGAGTTGTGCTCGGCAATTGCTATGAGCTTGTCCGCAGTCAGAAGATCGGCGTACGGCTTTTTCGAGGGCAGTACGACGAAAAGCAGATCGAGATTTGCCATCGGCGGTCGGATTATCATATTTTTGCGAGTTTTTATCTCGGAAATTATCGAATTTCCCGCGTCGTCGTAGCCGACTGAAACGAGATCTCCGACGTAAGGCTTTATTTCGTCGTGACGAAACGAGCCCTTCGCGCGACAGCTTACGCGTCCACCGTCGCAAAGCGCTATCTCATAGAGTCCGCCGACTCCTTTTACAATTCTTCCCTCTAAGTTCTCGGGCATATTTTTTCTCCAAATTTCTTTATATTTTACCTGAAAAGGATTTTAAAACAATGAGTGAAAAAGAACAAATATTAAACGTGTTTTCAAAGGCAATCGAGAGCGCCTGCCTTAAAAAAGCGGTTTTCAGCAAGTCGCAGGACAAAAGCATAGTTCGCTCGGTCGCGCGTATTTTTGTCGCAAAGGACAAAAAGAGCTTCGTGCAGATCGAGAGCTTTACCTCTGACAACAAGGCATATCACAGGAATATTTCGGTCGAGGAGGCTCCCGAGATCCTTGCCGAAATGGCTACGTCGCAGTATATGCAGACGAACGTAGTTGCACAAAACGGACAGTGTGAAATAAAGATCTCCAAAAAAGGAAAGATCTTTATTTCGGACAAAATCGTTTACCGCGACAAGGTCGAGGCACAAAGTCACGACCGCGAAAAGAAATATCTTCTCTCAGACGCGGACTTTCTACTTCCTCTCGGAATAAGCAGCGAAAGCGGCAAGATACTTGACAAAAAGCAGTCCAAATTCAGACAGATAAACCGCTTTATCGAGCTTCTTGACGACGTTTACGAAAAGCTGCCGTCAGACGGCGAACTCACGGTATGTGACCTCTGCTGCGGCAAAAGCTATCTCACCTTTGCGGTATATTACTATCTTACAGAGCTGAAAAAGCGCAAGATCAAAATGTACGGTGTCGATCTGAAAGCCGACGTTATCGAGTATTGCGACAATGTTGCAAAAGAGCTCGGATACAAGGATCTCGAATTTATCTGCGGCGACATAATGAACTTTGATCGCGGCAGACCCGACCTCGTGATCTCGCTTCACGCCTGCGATATTGCGACCGACATAGTCCTTGCCTACGCGATAAATCACGGCGCGCGAGTCGTTTTATCCACGCCCTGTTGCCACCACGAAATGATGAAGCAGCTAGACTGCTCCGAGCTTTCCTTTATATCCGAATATTCGATGCTAAGGCAGAAGCTTTGCGACGCGGCAACCGATTCTCTGCGCTGTCTTATGCTTGCCTCGCACGGATATTTCGTTGAGGCACTCGAACTGATCGATCCCGAGGATACGCCAAAAAATCTGCTTATCAGAGCGTTTCTCGATCCCAAAGTGACCGAGGCTCAAAAGGAAAAGCTTAAAGGGCGCTATAATGAAGCCGTACGCTTTCTCGGTGTTGATCCCTATCTTGCAACTCTTATCGACAAAGGAGAAAAGTAATGAGATACTCACACGTTCTCTTTGACCTTGACGGAACTATAACCGAGCCGTTTGAGGGCATAACCAAGGCACTTCAATATGCGCTCGGCAAATTCGGAATTGAGATCTCCGACCGAAACGAGCTCCGTATATGCATAGGACCGCCGCTTTACGATTCTTTCAGAGATTTTTACGGTCTTTCGGGTAACGACATCTTACTCGCCGTCGATTATTACAGAGAGTATTACGATCCGAAGGGCGTTTACGATTGCACGCTTTACGACGGTATCGAAGAGATGCTCAAAAAACTGAGTGAGAGCCCCTGCAAGGTCATTCTCGCTACCTCAAAGCCCGAAAAAATGGCTCACGTAGTGCTTGAACATTTCGGTCTTGACAAATATTTCGATCATATTTGCGGAGCAAGCATGGACGAAAGCCGATCAAGAAAGGCAGACGTCATATCCTATGCGCTCAAAAAAGCAGGCGTTTCGGACAAGAGCTCCTGTATTATGATAGGCGACCGAAAATTCGATATTGAAGGTGCCGCCGAAAACGGACTTGACGCTATCGGCGTGACCTTTGGTTATGGCGACCGCGACGAGCTTGAAAAAGCAGGCGCAAAAATGATCTTTGACGATACCTTTTCGCTTTGCGATCATCTTATGAACTGATATTTTACAAGTAACAGGGCAGCAACCTTTCGGGTGCTGCCCTTAATTTTTACTTTTCGATACGGAAGCTGAGCTGACGGTTTGCGAGTTTTACGTTGTTTGCATTGAATACAACTCTCGCGCCCTCTGTCATTGCAAAGAAGGTGTCCCAGTAATTTGCATTTTCAGTCCATACTCTGAACGATACGTTAAGACCGTCCTCCTCGTATCCTACAACCTTGACGATCGGGCTGTGGTCATCGTCGATGTAAACGAGTGAGTTTGATCTTGCCATACTGAGAAGAAGCTCGGATACCTTGCTTACGTCGCTTCCGTGAGGAACGACGAATCCGATGTCCACTCTGCGGTAGGGCTCAACCGAGTAGTTAACTACCTTGCCGTTTGCCGCAACGCCGTTGGGGATATCAACGCGCTTTCCGTCTGCGGTAACGAGTACGGTGTAGAATATGTTCATATCGGTAACGGTGCCGTCTGCGCCGTCGATAGTAACGAAATCACCGATCTTGAAGGGCTTGATGATAAGAAGAATAATTCCGCCCGCAATATTCGAAAGACCGCCTTGGAGAGCAAGACCGATAGTAAGGCTTGCGGTAGTAAGTATTGCAACAAGAGAGGTCATCGGAACTCCGAGGATAGTTGCACAGATTATTACGAGGACAACTTTAAGTGCGATATTGGTTGCGCTCTTGAAGAAAGAACGAACGGTTTTATCGAGCTTCTGAATCTTCTTTGATTTGTCAAATACCTTGATGAGCTTGTTTACGAGTATCCAGCCAACTACGAGAAGAGCAACGCCGCAAAGGACTCTGACTCCCGCACTTGCAAGATATTCAAGCAGTTTGTTGAGAAATGCTTCCATTTTAAAAACTTCCTTTCGGTTTTAATAAAATCAACGTAGGTTTCCGCAAGTTTGCGGAAATATACTTTATTTTAACACATCAAAATCTCAAAGTCAATCTTTTTCGGTCTGAAAATTCGATTTTTACTGTATTTATTACGCCAAAGTAAGATAATCCGAGTTCTCCCGTGTGGTGTCACTGTTTTCAACGACAACCACGAGCGCGTCCTCACTTACGACTATATGATGCCACTCGCCCTTCGGAACAGTGTAAAGTGCGCCCTGCTCCATCTTATACTCGCTCACCTTTATATCCTTATCGGCAATATAGAGCGTTGCACTGCCTTTTACGAGCACGAACGCTTCGTCGGTCAGGTTATGTCGTTCGAGCATAGAGAGCTTTGAGAACTTTTCACCGTAGGTAAGCAGTCCTACGAGCCATGACTCAAACTGTGCTCCTACCGTCCAAGCCTCGTTTCCACCGCGTTTTATTTCCATTTTATTTCCTACTTCTGAGATATTTCGAGCTTTCCGGTATAGACCTCCTCTGCCGTGTAAACGGTAGGAAGAGCCGTGCTCGATTTATAAATAGTATTTATTATCATCTGCGAGGGATCGTTAAATTTTCCTTCGGGATCAAAAACCTTGTCGCTTTCTCCGATAGTCTCCGAGTTTGCCTTGACCGGATCCTTATAGATCGACAGGAAGGAGTTGATCTGTTCGAGTGCGGTCGAGTAACGAATTACCTCGTAATCACCCGAAGCGACCGAAGCGGGATAGGTGCAGAGCTCGGTAACGCTCCATGCGGCAGGAGTGATAGCTATGAGCTTTCTGAGGAAGAAAATATCGTAGCCGTCCTTCGTGGGAAGATCGGTAGAGATAAGCGGCTTTGCCTGAACCATATGGATAGATATATTTTCAGAGGAAAGCTCTGCCGTAAGCTTTTTATGAATTCCTGCAAACACCTCTCGCATCGCGTTGAGATGAGATTTCTGATCTGCAAAGAAGCCGTAGCTTACAAAGTTGAACGCCGCCTCGCCTTCAAGAGTACGGACTCCTGCGGGATAGGTTTTTCCTTCGTCGGTCGTAAAGTCAAACGGAAGGTTCATCTCCACCCCGTCGATAAGATCTATATAATTCACGAAAGCGTCTTTACTGAGAACCATATGGTAATCAATAGGCAGAGAGAGATTTGCTTCAAGGCAGGCACTTACCGCCTTTGCGCCGCCAAGTTCACATTCGCCAAGACTGAGTCCGAGTGCAGAAATTCTGTCGTATTCTTTTTTATAGATCTCTTCAAGAGATTTAGCGTTTGCATCTGATACGAAAAGGTTTTTGGGGATCTGGAAAATCGAAAGAGATGTTTCGGAAAGACTCATCTGAAAAACGGTAAATGCAAGTGTGCTTCCCGCCTTTTCGCCCTCACAGACCATAAGGAAATTATAAACTCCGGGCACTCTCGGGTCGATTTCTCCTATGAGCGCGCCGGTATTTCCCGTATCGTCGCTATTTTCATCGTCGGTATTTTCGCCACCGAAGAACTCTTCAAGCTTTGCACAGGAAGCAAGAGAAAAAAGAGTCGCTATAACAAGAAGAAGCGAAAGTATTTTAACAATTTTTTTCATATCGTTATTAACCTTTAAAAAATATTATCCATGATACATCCTTAGTTTACCACAAAAAGCATTACCTGTCAAGCATTGCGGAAAGCTTTTACAATTTGTATTTATTTTGTCATATCGAAAAGCGCGCACATAGCATCGGAAAGTCCGCCCATTTCGTCGATTATGCCTTCCTCTACCGCCTGCCTTCCGTCAATTATACTTCCAATGTCGGTCGCTATCTCATCGGTTTTCATCATAAGCTCGCGCAGACGTTCGGCACTGATCTTCGAGTGATCTGAAACGAAATTCAAGATCCTGTCCTGCATACGGTTGAAATAATAAAAGGTCTGCGGCGCGCCTATTACCGTACCGCTTATTCTTACCGGGTGAACGGTCATCGTAGCCGAGGGAACGATAAAAGATTTCCTTGCCGATACTGCAAGCGGAACGCCTATCGAGTGTCCGCCGCCGAGAACGAGAGAAACGGTCGGCTTATCCATCGACGCTATCATCTCAGCTATCGCAAGTCCTGCTTCGACGTCGCCGCCCACTGTGTTCAGCAGTATGAGAAGCCCCGAAACGCTCGGGTCGGTATTTATCTCGACAAGCTCAGGAAGAATATTCTCGTATTTCGTGGTCTTTTGACCTTCTCCCATACTGTAATGTCCCTCTATCTGACCGACGAGCGTTATACACCTGAATCTTCCGCGCACTCTTTTTTCGTCACTGTGTTCGATTTTCCCTGTGTTTTGTATATTTTCGCTATTATTTTCTGTATTGTTTTCCATATTTTTTTGCCTCACCGTATTTACTTTTCTAAAAAAGCGTGATATAATAAAGTGTTAGTAATAAGCGCTCTGTTTATTCTGCAAATACTTAAATATTTTTTAAGCGGTCGGACAAGACTCCGATCAAAGAAAGGAAAACATAAAATGAAAGACTTTATCGTAGAAACTTCCGCAAGACACATTCACCTTTCACAGAAGGATCTCGAAACCCTTTTCGGCGCAGGCGCTACCCTTACCTTTAAAAAGGACCTCAGCCAGCCCGGTCAGTTCGCTTGCGAGGAGCGTCTTACAATCGAAGGACCTAAGAAGTCCATTCCCAACGTAATCGTTCTCGGTCCTGTCCGTCCTGCAACTCAGGTCGAGCTCTCCTTTACCGATGCGAGAACTCTCGGACTCGTAGCTCCCGTAAGAGAGAGCGGCGACATCGCAGGTACTCCCGGCTGCAAGCTTATCGGACCTGCCGGCGAGGTTGAGATCACTGAGGGTGTTATCATCGCTAAGCGTCATATCCATATGACTCCCGAAGATGCAGAGGATCTCGGAGTTTCCGACAAAGAGGTTGTTTCGGTTTCTATCGAATCGGCAGACCGCAAGACCGTTTACGGCGACGTTGTAGTAAGAGTAAACGCTAACTTCGCTCTCGCTATGCATATCGACACCGACGAGGCAAACGCTGCTTGCGCTTTCGGAAGCTGCAAGGGCAACATCATAAAGTAATCAGACAAGGCAATTCCAAGGAGAATATATCTTATAATGTCCGAAAACAAAAGACTGGTATATGCCGATAACGCCGCAACGACACCTGTTGACGAGCGCGTGCTCTCGGCTATGCTTCCCTATCTTAAAGAAAATTGGGGCAATCCTTCGAGCGCATACTCGATAGGAAGAGCCTCTGCCGAGGCACTCGCTGCATCTCGCGCAAAGATCGCATCTCTTATCTCCTGCAAGCCAAACGAGGTGTTCTTTACATCTTCGGGCTCGGAGGCAGACAACTGGGCGATAAAGGGCGTGGCAAGTGCGGCAAAAAGCAAGGGAAAGCACATAATCACGACTAAATTCGAGCATCACGCGGTTCTCAACGCGATGAAGAGCCTTGAACGCGACGGATACGAGGTAACCTATCTCGATCCCGACAAAAAAGGGCTTATAACTCCCGAAAGCGTAGAGGCGGCGATGCGCGAGGATACGATTCTCGTTTGCGTTATGTATGCAAACAACGAGATCGGAACGGTTCTTCCTATAAAAGAGATCGCCGAGGTCGCTCACAGACACGGTGCGATAATGTTCACCGATGCGGTGCAGGCAGTCGGACACAATAACATAAACGTAAAAGAGCTTGGAGTCGATCTGCTCTCCTTCTCGGGGCACAAGATAAACGCTCCCAAGGGCATCGGCGCGCTTTACATCAAAACCGGTACGAGAGTGCACACTCTCATTGACGGCGGAGGTCAGGAGCGCGGACGCCGCGGCGGAACCGAAAATCTTGCCTTTATCGTTGGGCTTGCAAGGGCACTCGAGCTCGCATACGAACGTCTTGACGATGAAAAGAGGATCCTTGCACTTCGCGAAAAGCTGATTAGCGGAATTCTTGAAAAAATTCCGTATAGCTTCCTTAACGGTGACCGAGAAAAGCGTCTTGCAGGAAATGCAAACATCACCTTCGAATACGTCGAGGGCGAAAGTCTGCTTATGTTTATGGATCTTTGCGGCATCTGCTGCTCGACCGGATCGGCATGCAATTCGGCGTCGCTCGAGCCATCTCACGTTCTGCTCTCGATAGGCGTTCCTGCCGAGAAAGCACACGGCTCGCTCCGTTTCACGCTCTCGCACGAGAACACCGAGGCGGACGTAGACTATATTCTCGAAAAGCTTCCCGCTATCGTTCAAAGACTGCGCGATATGAGCCCTCTTTATAATAGCACGATGGAGAGAGTAAAATAATTTTTTCGGAGACACCAGATATGTACAGTGAAAAAGTAATGGATCATTTCACAAATCCCCGCAACTGCGGCGAGATCGCGAATGCAGACGGCATTGGCGAGGTCGGAAACGCAAAATGCGGAGATATTATGAGAATGTATCTCAAAATAGAAAACGATACGATCGTTGACGTAAAATTCAAGACCTTCGGTTGCGGTGCGGCTATTGCGACCTCGTCTATTGCAACGGAAATGATAATGGGCAAGAAGATTGAGGACGCTTTAAAGCTCACAAACAAAGCAGTCGTCGAGGCACTCGACGGACTTCCGCCCGTAAAGGTACATTGCTCCGTCCTTGCAGAGCAGGCGGTAAAAGCGGCTCTTGCCGATTATTACCGCAAAAACGGAATAGATCACCCGCTCGTTCACGAGGCTTGTGACGGTTGCTGCGAAGCCTGCGACCATCATCACCACTCCGAGTCGGAGGACGATCAGTAATGAAAGCCTCCGTTCTGGTAGGTCTGAGCGGAGGACTTGACAGCACCTTTGCAGCGCTTTCCCTTATCGAAAATGGGTACGCCGTTGAAGGTGCTGTTCTTAGATTTTCCGAACATACAGACCTAAAATCTGCCGAAAAAGCGGCAAGTGATCTCGGAATAAAGCTTCACGTCATCGACTGTCGGGAAGATTTCAAAAACTTCGTCACCGATTATTTTACACGCGAGTATCTGCGCGGCAGAACGCCAAATCCGTGTGTGGTATGTAATAAGTATGTAAAAGTCAAAAAGCTTTTTGACGCGGCATCAGAGCTCGGATTTGACAAGTTTGCAACAGGTCATTACTGCTCGGTCGGCTTTGAGGACGACAGATATTTTATCCGCCGAGGCAAGGACGAGAGCAAGGATCAGTCCTATATGCTATGGGGACTCTCGCAGGAGCAGCTCTCTATGCTGCTAACTCCGCTATCAGAGCTTTCAAAGGACTATATACGCGCATATATGGCAGAGCGCGGATTTTCGCAGGCAGAGTCGAAGGAGAGTCAGGACATATGCTTTATTCCGGACGGCGACTATGCTAGGTATATTACCGAAAAGGTCGGAGATGTTCCCGACGGAAGCTTCGTTGACACCGACGGAAACGCTCTCGGACGGCACAAAGGAATTATCCACTATACCGTCGGGCAAAAGAAGGGACTCGGCATCGCACTCGGTGAGAAAATGGCGGTCAGCCGTATAAACGCCGAGGAGAACACGGTAACGCTCGTGAGGGCTGAGGATTACCTGCCTGCCCACTCTGTGAGCGTTTCAGATCTGAATTTTCAGTACCTTTCCTCGCTCGATATGCAAAAAGACCGCGAACTCTCGGTAAAGGTGCGCTACTCGGCAAAGCCGAGAAATACATGTGTCCGCACCGAAAACGGCAGAATATACGCCGATTTCGAACCAAGCTTTCCCGACTGTGCGCCCGGTCAGTCCGCAGTGTTCTATATCGGAGATAAGCTCGCGTTTGGCGGGTTTATTGATGAGGTCATAAGATAAGAAACGAAAAAACGGAAAGACAGTTGTCTTTCCGTTTTGTTTTACTCTTCCACATCATTAAAATAATCTCTATCAAAAAATTCTTTAAGCGTAATTCCTGCGCCTTCGCAAAAACGCTTTACCGTAATAACTTTTGAGCATTTAGTTCTGCCTTTAAACAGATCGTATATCGCAGAAGGCGACATTCCTCCTTTGAGAGAGGCGTCGCAAACATTAAGTCTTTTTTCCTTACATATTTCTTCAATTCTTTTTACAATAGCTTCATTTAATTTCATAATTGTAGCTCCTCATCGGAAATTCCCGGAATTCCTTTACGGAGTTCCACAATTATTATATGTTCGACTGTGATTTTTCTCTAGTGGAATTCCACGATATTGACATTTTCAAACCGTCATGCCATAATAAATATCGGAGTTCCACGAAAAAAAGGAGAAATATTATGGTCATAACATTGTTAGGACACAGCTCGTTGCCAAGCTGTGATTTTTTGTTAGAAAAAATAAAAGAAACAATTAGCGACAATATAGAGCCAAATGATAATATAATGTTCTTTTGCGGTGCATACGGAGATTTTGACAATTTATGTGCAAAAGCCTGCCGCTCGATCAAAGAGCTATATAAAAATTGCGAAATTATTTTTATCACACCATATATAACACCGTCGCAACAAGAAAAAATAAAATATATGATAGATAGTGGGCTTTATGATTCAACAATATATCCACCGTTAGAAAACATACCCCCGCGATTTGCCATAACTAAGCGAAATGAATGGATGATAAATCAAGCAGACCTTATCATCGCATACGTTGCACACACATACGGAGGTGCTTATAAAAGTTTAGAATACGCTCGCAGAAAGAAAAAACATATTATTAACTTAGCACGATAAGAAAAGGCGAACCTTTCGGTTCGCCCTTTATATTTAGTTTCTTAGCAAACGCCCTGAGCCTTCATAGCGTCTGCAACCTTGATGAAGCCTGCGATATTAGCGCCTGCTACAAGGTCGTCGCCGAGGCCGTACTTGTTAGCTGCTTCAACCGATGCATCGAAGATGTTCTTCATGATGGTCTTAAGCTTAGCGTCAACCTCGTCTGCGCTCCAAGAGTAACGCATCGAGTTCTGCGACATTTCAAGACCGGAGGTAGCAACACCGCCTGCATTAACTGCCTTGGAGGGAGCAACGATAACGCCTGCCTCTTTAAGCATTGCAATAGCCTCGTTGGTGGTAGGCATATTCGATACCTCAACGTAGTACTTAACGCCGTTTGCGATGATCTTCTCAGCGTCTGCCTCACGAACCTCGTTCTGAGTAGCACAAGGCATAAGAATATCTGCCTTTCCGCCCCAAGGCTTCTCGCCTGCGAAGAAGGGTACGCCGAACTTGTCTGCGTAGTCCTGAACTCTGTTACGGCAGGATGCGCGCATTTCGAGAAGGAAGTTAACCTTTTCATCGGTACTGATGCCGTCCTCGTCGTAAATATATCCGTCGGGACCGGAAATGGTAACTACCTTACCGCCGAGCTCGTTAACCTTCTTAACGGTACCCCAAGCAACGTTACCGAAGCCCGAGATAGCGAAGGTCTTGCCCTTAATATCGTCGCCGAAGTGTTTCAGCATTTCAACGGTGTAGTAAACTGCGCCGTAGCCGGTTGCCTCGGGACGGATAAGCGATCCGCCGTA
>JAZOSN010000067.1:0-8301 GCA_045657105.1 Eubacteriales bacterium | reverse complement strand
ATCTCTCTTGTGAGGTCGATGGGGAAGCCGAAGGTGTCGTAAAGACGGAAGACCTCGTCTCCGGGGAGCTTGTCCGCTCCGTCATTCTTTGCCTTCTCAATGAGTCCGTTAAGGATTGCGAGACCTGAGTCGATAGTTGCGGCAAAGCGGCTCTCCTCAATGGAGATGACCTTGCTTATATACTCGAGCTTTTCGGTAAGCTCGGGATATTCGGAATGGTTTTCGCGTGCAACGACTGCCGCAATGTCAGCAAGGAAAGCGCCCTTTATGCCGAGCATTCTTCCGTGACGTGCCGCACGGCGAAGGAGTCTGCGGAGAACGTATCCGCGACCCTCGTTGGAGGGGTTGACACCGTCGCATACCATGAAGGTAGAGCCCCTTACGTGGTCGGTTATAACGCGGAGCGAAATGTCGGTCTTGGGATCGTCGCCGTATTTTACGCCCGCCTTTTCAACGATAGCGCCCATAATGTTCTGAACGGTATCGACCTCGAAAAGGTTGTTTACACCCTGCATGATGCAGGCAAGACGCTCAAGTCCCATACCGGTATCGATATTCGGCTTTGCAAGACGGGTGTAATTATTGTGACCGTCGTTGTCAAACTGTGTGAAAACGAGGTTCCAGAATTCCATATATCTGTCGCAGTCGCAACCCGGCTTACAGTCGGGCTTTCCGCAACCGAACTCTGCGCCTCTGTCGAAGTGAAGCTCGGAGCAGGGTCCGCAAGGTCCGCTTCCGTGCTCCCAGAAGTTGTCCACCTTGCCGAGTCGGACGACTCTTTCCTCGGGAATGCCGACCTCTTTGGTCCAGATGTCGTACGCTTCGTCGTCCTCGAGATAAACCGTTACCCAAATGCGCTCCTCGGGAAGCTCGATGACCTTGGTGCAGAATTCCCACGCCCACGGGATGACCTCTTTTTTGAAGTAATCGCCGAACGAGAAGTTTCCGAGCATCTCGAAATAAGTACCGTGACGCGCGGTGATACCGACTCTGTCAATATCGGGTGTACGGATACACTTCTGACAGGTTGTCATTCTGTGGCGCGGCGGCTCCTCCTCGCCCGTGAAATATTTTTTAAGGGGAGTCATACCTGCATTTATGAGCAGTATGGATTTGTCGTTTATCGGCACAAGAGGAAAGCTCTTGTGGCGAAGATGCCCCTTGGATTCAAAGAATGAAAGATATTTTTCACGAATATCGTTTACAGACGTCCATTTCATAATGTTTTTTTCCTTCCGTATATGAGTAAATAAACGTAACTTATATTATAGCGCGATTTTCTTATGTTGTCAAGTGCAAAAACTCAAAGCACGTTGATCATAACGAGTGCGATGAATGCCAAAAATATTCCGGCAAGAGAACGTGGAGTTATCTTTTCCTTAAAGCAGACCGCCGCGAGCGTCATAGAGAGAATAAGCGTTGCTCCCTGATTTAGCGGGTAGAGAAGCGCGGCGTCGAGCTTTGCTGCCGCAAGAGTTTTGAAATAGGAAACCACGAAAAGCAGAACTGCCATGAGCGAAACGTGTAGTATGACCTTTTTGGCGTGCGGTGTTGAAAAGACCGATTTTTCCTCACTCTTTTTACCGGCTCTGAACACAAGATATATGATAAACAGGGTTATTGCCGAAAATACGTACGAATAGAAGTTGAATGCCGCCGCGCTTTCTCCTTCAACCTTTTTTACAAAGATCTTTTGAGCAAAATCCGCAAGTCCGTTTGATGCGCCGCAGATAAGCAGAAGCACGAATGAACCAAAGCTCATCTTACCCTTGATCGAGATGTTGTAGGAGCAGATCGCGTATGCCGAAGCTACGAGAATAATAAAGCCGATTATCTGTGTGAGCTTTACTTTTTCACCCAAAAATGCGGCACTGAGAGCGATTGTCAGACCAACGCCGAGCATGAGAAAAATATCTGCCGTTACGAACGCGCCCCTTTGGATAGAAATTATCCAGCTCACTATAAAGGCGGACGTTGCAACACCCGAAAGCAGAGCGCAAAGAATTGTGGTCGTGCTCGTTTCGGGAAAGAAGTTTCCTGCCTGCACGAGCGATATGGCAAGACCTACCGCCGTACAGATCAGCATTCGTATAAAATTTGAAAGAGCGGCGTCACTGTATCCCGAAATGTAGGTACTGACCTTTTTACCGCTATACCCCCTGGTTATGTTAGCAATAAGCGCGATACTTAAAAATAAGTAACCCATCATTTTACCTCGTTAAAAGAGCTATGCTCCGCTATCAGTTGTCGATGGCGCGCTTTATTTCGCGCATTCTCATATCGGCAAAAGCCTTGTCCTCGAGAGATGCAAAATCCATTTTCTTTTCTTCTTCGAGCACCTTTTCAAGCTCGGGACGAGTCTTGGGGTGCTTGGGAGTAAAGACGGTGCAACAGTCCTCGTAGGGTTGGATCGAGGTTTCAAAAGTTCCGATCTTACGGGCAATAGTGATTATCTCCTCTTTGTCCATACCGATAAGCGGACGAAGCACGGGCATATCCACCGCACTGTCGGTAACGACGAGCGCGGGCATAGTCTGGCTTGCAACCTGACCGAGCGATTCGCCGGTAACGAGAGTCATCGAGCCGCTTGCCTTCGCCGCTCTTGCGGCAAGACGCATCATACAGCGGCGGAGAAGCAGTGTGAAATACTCCTCGTTTACCTTCCTCGTCATTTCCTCCTGAATTTCGGTGAGAGATATGACCTTCATTCTCATTCTTCCGGTGTATTCGCAGACCAGAGATGCGAGCTCTGCGACCTTTTCCTCGGCACGCTCTGAGGTGTAGGGGAAGGACTCGAAATGCACAGCGTCAATAAGCGCACCTCGGCGAGCCATCATATAGCCGGCAACAGGCGAGTCAATACCGCCAGACAGGAGCAGAGTTGCCTTTCCGCAGCTTCCGTAGGGAATGCCGCCTGCACCCTTTTCGCTTCCTGCATGAATGTATGCACAGTCATCGCGGATCTCGACCTTCACCGTGATCTCGGGATTTTTAAGGTCAACGTCAACCTCGGGGAGAACATCGCCGAGCGCAGATCCGACCTCGCGTGCGATCTCGGGCGAGGTGAGAGGAAAACGCTTGTCGCCGCGCTTACCTTCGACCTTGAAGGATCTGTGTCCGCGGATCTTTTCGGGCAGATATTCGAGCGCGGTTTCGATTATCTTGCTCATATCCTTTTCACATTCTGCGGCACGGGCGACGGTGGCTATACCGAAAACCTTTTTTGCGAGCTCGACTGCAAGATCAATGTCGGCGTTCTCGTTTTTAGGCGAAATATAAAGTATTGACTGCGAGTGGAAGATCTCAAAATCGCCCGCGGGAGCGATGCGACGCTTCATTTCAACACTCAAAGCTTTTTCGAACTGCGGCTTGTTGAGTCCTTTGAGGACGATCTCGCCGTATTTACAAAGTATAGTTTCTTTCATTTTCAAATCCTTTTTAGTAAATGTATTTCTAACGAATAAATTATTTTCTTTTAAGTAAAGTTTTCTCGCAAAAAGTTTTTGGAGATACAAGACCTTTTTTCCAAAAAGGGTCTTGGCGGGTTCCTGGGGCAGAGCCCTAGGATATAATATCACAAAAAAAGCAAAAAGTCACTACATAATTAAAATATTTTATAAAATTTTTGCTCTTTCTGTTGACTTTTTCAAGTTTAAATATTAAACTGATAGCATAGACAGACTTTGAAAGGGGCGCAAAAAATGAATTTTAACGCTAAAAAGGTGCTTGACGACGTCACAAGCTGGATAAAAGAGTGGTTCGATCAAAACGGAAAGGACTGTAATGCGGTGCTCGGAATTTCGGGCGGAAAGGACTCGTCCGTTGCGGCGGCACTCTGTGTAAGAGCACTTGGAAAGGACCGCGTCGTCGGAGTTCTTATGCCGAACGGCGAGCAGAGCGACATTGACGTCGCGCGCGATCTCGTTTCCTTTCTCGGCATAAAGAGCTATGAGATCAATATAAAAGAGGGCTACGACGCGCTTATGAATACTATCGTCGGTGAGATCGGCGAGATCTCAAATCAGACGAGAATAAACCTCGCACCGAGAGTTCGTATGTCGGTGCTCTACGCCGTTTCACAGTCAAATAACGGACGTGTTGTGAATACCTGCAACCTGTCCGAGGATTACGTCGGATATTCGACCAGATACGGTGATGCGGCAGGCGATTTCAGTCCGCTTGCAAACCTTACGGTCGCTGAGGTGGTTGCTCTCGGAACCACCGCGGGACTGCCCGACTATATCGTCAAAAAGGTACCGTCCGACGGACTTTGCGGCAAGACCGACGAGGACAATCTCGGCTTTACCTACGCTATGCTCGATAAATATATCCGCACGGGAGTCTGCGACGATCCTGCAAAAAAGGAGCGCATCGACTATCTTCATAGGATCAACGAGTTTAAACTCAAACCAATGCCGAGCTTTCCGTATAAGCCGGAGTAACAAACAACCAAAAACGCCCGCAAATGCGGGCGTTTTCTTTATCTGTTTTTAATTGAAAATTGCGTCCTGAGCGTGATGCTCTCGCTCGGCTTTACCGTAATAAGTCCGTTTTCCTCGGCACTCTTTTCAAGGTGGAAGCAGTCGATGGCACAGGTCTGAGGCTCGATGACCACGAAATTTGCGCCCTCTCTGCGCCAGAGCATACGGTACTTGTATATGCCGTCACCCTCATATAAAAGCGAGGCTTTTGCGGACTCGTCGTATATTTCGGCGACAGGCGAGCTTGTCTCGTAGAGAGCGGAAACGCTTTCCGCTGATACCTTGTAGGAGCCGTCACAAAGCGATCTGTCGCGCTCGCGCCCAAAGGCGTATTCAAGCGTTGGAAGATAGTTTTTGTCGCGAAGCTGCTCGCGTACGACCGGGAGCGTGAGAGTGCAGTCCTCGGCAGAGCCGACAGGCGAAAAGGGAAGGTTCAGAGTCGTGTGAAACGCGAGCATAAAGGGCATGTTTTCGTGTGAGAGGTTAGTGACCTTTACCGTTTCGCAAAGCCCGTCCTCGCTCAAAAGGTAGCTTCTCTCTATTTTGAAATCGTGCGGAAATCCGAGATACTCGCCCGCTTTTGCCTCAAAGCAGAACGTGACGCGATCGTCCTTGTGCTCGCTCACACGAAATTGCGTTTTGTAGAGCTCGCCGTGAATGTGGCAGGAAGTGGACGGCTCGTTTATCGGGAAAGAATACTCTCGCCCTTCGAACGTGAATTTTCCGCCGCGAATTCGGTTGCAGGGGAAGAGTATCGGATTTCCGAAAAGATATATTTCCTCAAAAAGCTCGTCCTCGTCCTTTGGCGTGCGAAGCAGCTCGCTTCCTGTCGGCTTGTGATAAAGCCTGTAACAGTTTCCGCCAAGATCGCTTCGGAAGTATGCCTCATAGGCGCAAGATGATATTTTAATATCGGTTTTTATCATTTTATTTTTCTCCTTACATTTCTGCCTCGGAGATCTCTTCTATCGAGAGATCCTCTCCGTGGATATAATTTTCGCACTTGAAGAAAACAAGACCTGACGCGTCTGTGAAAGAGCTCGTTTTTATTCTTCCAATCTGAAAAATGATAGAATAGCTCCGTTTTTGATATTATAACATGTATTTTAAAGATGTCAACGGTGTTCAAATCATAATTAACGAAAAAACTCAAAAAGGAGCTCGGACTGCCGTTTTTTATACTGTTGAAATTTTGCAGATTATGTGCTATAATAGTAATATAAGGGGTGAAAAACACGTAATTATAGTAAAAAATCACCTTGAAGAGGGGAGATGACAGAGTGAAAGAGATTATTGAAATGCTTGAAGAATATAATGCACTCTCTGCCATAGTCAGGCTTGCACTTGCCGTGATTTGCGGCGGAGTGATCGGTATAGACAGAGGAAGAAAGCGCCGCCCTGCGGGATTTCGAACTCATATGATAGTTTGCCTTGGCGCGGCACTCACTATGCTGATCAGCCAACATATGCTCTCTCGCGGATATGTTACCGACGCGTCCAGACTCGGCGCACAGGTCGTTAGCGGCATCGGTTTTCTCGGCGCGGGAACTATAATCGTAACGGGCAGACAGAAAATAAAGGGACTTACCACCGCCGCAGGACTCTGGGCGTCGGCATGTATGGGACTTGCGATCGGCGCAGGCTTCTATTTCGGCGCGATAGTCGGATTTTTGCTCGTTTTCCTTACAATGACTCTGCTTAGTCATGTTGAAGCAAAGCTTATCTCTGCGGCAAGAAATATGAATATTTACATAGAATATACCTCGAATGCCGACGTCGGAAAGCTGATAGACGCTCTTAAAGGACTCGGCGTGAAGATATACGATATTGAGGTAAACAGGGGTAAAAATTCGGATACTCCGTATCCGGGCTGTGTTATTTCGGTAAGACTGCCGAGATCTATGCCGCACTCGGCACTTATGGCAGAGATAGTATCTGTCGATGGTGTTCGCACCATCGAAGAGCTGTAAGGAGGCCCGGCTGTGAAAGAATTTATTGAAATGATGTACGCTTTTAACGAGATAAGCGTGCTTGCCAGACTCGTACTTGCCGTCCTTTGCGGCGGTCTTATTGGCATAGAGCGCGAGCAGAAGCGCCGTGCGGCAGGATTTCGTACCCATATCCTTATAGCGATGGGAGCGGCACTTACCGCCCTTGTCGGACAGTATCTTATGAATATCGGAAGCGATCCTCTCCGTATTGCCGCTCAGGTAGTTTCGGGAATGGGTTTTATAGGCGCAGGCACGATAATCGTTACCAGACGTAAGGAAGCAAAGGGACTCACGACTGCCGCAAGCCTTTGGACGACCGCGATAATCGGTCTTGCTTCGGGCGCAGGCTGCTACGTTGAGGTGATCTTCTGTACGGTTATGATAATAGTCGCGCAGATAATATTTTCGAAGGCGGAGTATTATCTTATTGCAAACTCAAAGATAATGAACGTATATATCGACTTTTCCGATAAAAAAGAAATATACGCGATAAACGAGCGTATAAACGAAAGAAAGATAGAAATAATCACTACCGAGATAAATAAAAATTCCGATGACGACGGAATAAGCGCGATATTTACCCTGAAATTTCCGGCAAAGACCTCTCCCGAGGAGATACTCAGGGAGATCGCAGAGCTCGAAAGCGTAAGAAGAGTAGAAGGACTTTAAAAAACAGACCGAAAGGTCTGTTTTTTTAAGAATTATCGAGATCAGATAAAACGGCAGTGTGTGTAAATCTTAATATTTTACCATAAAAGAGAGAAAATAGCGTAATATAATTACTTGTAAACCGAAAATTCTTATGCTATCATAAGGTCAAAGAAAACTCTGAAAGGATGTTTGCTTATGGATAACAAGATTACAGTTTCGGTAAAGGATTTCGGTGCAGTGGCAGGAAGCGATGAGCTTCAGAGTGCCGCTATTCAGAAGGCGCTCGATCACGTGTTCCTTGCGGGCGGCGGAGAGGTACAGATCCCCGAGGGTGTTTACAAGGTTGGCGGACTTCGTATTCGCTCGAACACCACGCTACATCTGCTTGAAAATGCGGTTCTTAAAGGAAGCCGCAATCCCGAGGATTACTCGATACTTAAAAACGACGAAATAGAGCCTGTCGATCCTGCTATGCTCGACGATAGCTGCTGGAAGAGAGTCGGCGGCGCACCCGAGCAGCTTCATAAATGGGCAAGCCGTTGGCATAACGGACTTATCCGCGCGTATCACGCCGAAAATATTGCTATAATCGGAGAGGCGGGTTCGGTCATCGACGGCTCCAACTGCTACGACGCGCTCGGCGAGGAGTTTTACAGAGGACCGCAGGGTATAAGCATCGTAAACTGCGAAAACGTGGTCCTTCGCGGATATAAAACTAAGGATACAGGTAACTGGGCAGAGTCTATATGGAATACAAATAATATTCTCGTTGAAAACGTAATAAATGAGGCAGGACACGACGGAGTTCATATCACCACCTGCGAGGACGTTATAATCAGAAACTGCGAGTTCTATACGGGTGACGACTGTGTTGCAGGATATAATAACAAAAACGTGCTCGTTGAGGACTGCGAGATAAACAGTGCCTGCTCGGCACTGCGTTTCAGCGGAACGAACGTGCTCGTTCATCACTGCCATATCTTCTCGCCGCCAAAGTTCTATTTCAGAGGACTTCTCACAAAGGAAGAAAAAGAGGCGGGAATTCCGGCAAACGAGGGAGAAAGATATAAAAACTGCGAAAGAACAATGCTCAGCGTTTTCACCTACTACTCGGAGCTTGCTACCGACATATACAATCTCGGAACGAATATAACTATCCGCGACTGCCTTATCGAAAA
>JAZOSN010000066.1:0-38003 GCA_045657105.1 Eubacteriales bacterium | reverse complement strand
AACGTCGCCTCCGCAAACGTCACATTTGAGGTCGCCGTCATCGTCTTTACATTCGACACAAACACCGCCCTCATCTCCCCAGTCGATATCCGAGTCGTCATCGTCCCAGAAACCGCCGCCGGGGGTCTTGTCGTCATCGTCGAAATCGTAGCTCGGAGAATCGTTATCGGACTTGTCGTTATTATCGCCGTCAATGCTCTGGTCGCCCGGGGGAATAAGAAAGACCGTACTGACGCTCAGTGATACAACGAGCAAAAGGCAAGCCGCCGCGGTCGAAAATATTTTCATCATACGGCTTCGTCTGAGAGCCGCCGCTTTTTTTAGCGCGAAGAACTTTTCGGCGTCTGCGGCTTCGTCTATGTATTTGTCGCTTAAAGTATCACTCAGAAGCTTTGAGTATTTTTTCTCGTTCATACGTTAAATCCCCCTTTCATAAGATGTTTTTTTAGTTTGCCTCTTAGCTTGAAGAGCTTTTGCGAGATGTTGTTTTCGCTCTCTCCTGTCATTTTAGCGAGATAAGAAAGACTGTCACCGTACCAGTAGCGGCGGACGAACAGAATTCTTGACTCCTCGCTCAGTGATGCGAGAAAAGAATTTATTTCTTCGGTCAGACGTTTTTTCTCTTCTGCTTCGAAGGTGGAGTCCGAGTTTTCGGACAGAACTCCTTCGAGGTCGTCTGAGGAAAGGGCGTCGTTTGCCGCGCGCCTATCGGCAAGGTTGTATTTTGCTCTGTTAAGAGAAATGTTTTTTACCGTTTTGAGAAGATACGCCTTGAACGAAGCAGGTCTTTGCGGCGGAATTGAATTCCAGATCCTTAAATAGGCGTCGTTCACACATTCCTCGGCGTCGGCGCTATTCGAAAGAATATTAGCGGCTATGTGACGGCATAATTTGCCGTAATTTTCTTCAATGTCGCCGAGTACGCTTTGAGATCTTTCAAAGAGAAGCTCTATGATTTTCTCGTCATTCACGGGACAAACTCCTTTCCGGCATCGGCGGTCCGCCCCGCTTCAACCTTATAGACAACTTTTTTTGAGTTTCATTACTGATTTTTCAAAAAAATCTTTAAAATAATTATAGCATATATTTTATCAAATTTCAACATAAAAGCGCCCCGATATTTAATCGGGACGCTTTTAAATGCCGTTTAATTTTCAGGGCTCTCTTCCTGCATCTTCTGAATGTCTTCAAATGCCGAATACATCGGTTTTACGTCTGTCTTTTTCTTTATCTTTCGGGCGACGTAGTTGTTTGTTATCTTAACCACGAGTCCCGAAAGGGAGATAACGCCTATAAGGTTGGGAATCGCCATAAGACCGTTGAAGGTATCCGAAAGATCTATTGCCAGCGTAGCGTTGATCGTAGAGCTTACGAGTATCATTCCAACGAAAACGGTCTTGTAAACAACGACAGATTTCGTTCCGAAGAGATACTGCCAAGCGATGGTTCCGTAGTGGCTCCAACCAAGAACGGTCGAGAATGCAAAGAGCGTGATTGCCACCGCCATAAAGATACCGCCGAACGATCCGAAGTTCATCGAGAACGCTCTTGTTGCAAGTCCGAGCTTTGTAAGACCGTCTACTGCCGTGTTGGTGGTCAGATCGAATACACCGCTTGTGAGAATAACGAGAGCGGTAAGGGTGCAGACGATGATGGTATCGAAGAATACCTCAAATATACCCCAAGCACCCTGAATTGCAGGTTCCTTGACGTTGGAGGACGAGTGTACCATTACAGACGATCCAAGACCTGCCTCGTTTGAGAATACTCCGCGTTTGAAGCCCCATGTTATCGCCTGAGCGATGACGGCACCCGAAACACCGCCTGCGGCAGCCTTCATGTTGAACGCTCCCTTGAAAATAGCAACAAATGCAGGACCGACCTGATCTATGTTCATACCGACTATTACAAGTGCTCCGATTATGTAGAAAAGAGCCATAAAAGGAACGAGCATTTCGTTGACTCTTGCGATTCTCTTGATGCCTCCGAGAATTACGAGAGCGCCGACTACCATAAGGACGATGCCTATAACCCAAGGGAGCCATTTTTCCGAGCCTTCTACCGTAATTACTGTGCCGACGCTTTCGGTGATGGAAGCTATCTGTCCCATATTGCCTATGCCGAAGGAGGCCATGAGTGCGAAGACAGAGAAGAGCACTGCGAGAACCTTGCCTACGTACTTAAAGCCCTTGAAGCCTCCGAGTCCGTCACGCAGGTAGTACATAGCTCCGCCTGCCCATTCGCCCTTCGCGTTCTTTCTGCGGAAATAGATACCGAGAACGTTTTCTGCATAGTTCGTCATCATGCCGAAGATAGCGGCTATCCACATCCAGAATACCGCGCCGGGACCACCCATGGTGATAGCAAGCGCTATACCTACGATGTTACCCGTACCGATAGTGGCAGAAAGCGCGGTGCAAAGCGCCTGAAACTGAGATATTGATTTTTTGTCGTTGCTTTTAAGAATATCCTTTTTCTTGAAAAGCGAGCCCACGGTTTCCTTTATAACGTGACCGAAACGCGTGAACTGAAAAAACTTGGTCAGAACAGTGATGAGTATTCCGGTGCCGATGAGAAGCACGAGCGCGGGAACACCCCAAACTACGTTGTTTACCGCCGAATTGACCTTTTCGACGATCTCTAAAAATTTGTCCATTTTCTTTTTCCTTTCATTTATATATGGTGACAAAATAAAACAAGACCTTGCCGACAGATGGCAAAGTCCCACAAAAAGATAAAGACAAACGGTACATATCCGCAGCCTTATGACAGATGCGGATAGTAAATACGATTGACTCCGTCCTTTTGCCTGAGAGATTGACCGCTTAACGCGGCTTTGCACCTTCGGCCCCCGATCTAACGGGCTTCTTCAGAGTTTTATCCACCGACAGTCCACGCTCAAAAAGAGCACCTGAGAGATTTACTCCTTCGGTCAGCGAAAATCGCTATCTCCTGCCGATTTCATATTACCACTAAGATAATATGAATGTATTTTACTCCAATAAAAGCAATTTGTCAAGAGTAAATTCAACAAATTTTGATTTTTTCTGAGCCTATTTTTATGCCTTTAACCAGATAAGCACTTTGAGTGCCGAAAAAATAGCGCAGTACTAGAAAAACAGAGCGGTGTTTACAGAAAGTTCATCAAATATGCTATAATTATCCCTATTTGTATGGTAAATTTATATCGTAGTTTGGCACTCACAATAAAAGAGTGCTAAAACAGAGCGATTTGAAACAGAAAGGAAGCGAGAAACGTGAGCGAAATACTCGGCGAGAGAAAAAAGACCATTCTCAAAGCAGTTATTGAGGAATATATTTCTTCGGGAGAACCGATAGGATCAAAGTTTCTTGCCTCTCTCGACGGAATATCACTGTCGCCTGCGACACTCAGAAATGAGATGGCAGAGCTTACCGAAATGGGCTATCTCACTCAGCCGCATACCTCGGCAGGAAGAATACCGTCCGAGCAGGGATACCGCTTTTACGTCGATAGCCTGATGCAGAGCTACGATCTTACCGCAAGCGAGATGACCAGTCTGCAAGAGATGCTCAGAGATAAGGAAGAGCAGCTCGATAAGATAATCGACTCGGCAGGACGTCTTATGGCGTCGCTTACCAACTATCCTGCAATATCGGTAAAATCGGTAAACAAGGTCAGCAAGGTAATGAAATTCAGTCTGCTTTTTGCCGACGATTTTCACTTCCTTTTAATAATGATACTTCCGCAAAACGTGGTCAAGACCAAAACGGTGCGCTCTCCCTTCCGACTTACCGAAGAAGGTCTGCTCACCTTGCAGAACGTACTCAACAAATACCTCGTCGACGTCCGTCTGGACGCTCTGACGCTTGCTCAGATGATGGAGCTTGAAAATATGCTCGGAGTCTACGGAGCACTCGTTACCCCGATAATCAAGTGCATATACGAAGCACTTGGTGAGGATTCGGACGGAAACGTCCGTGTGGACGGAGTGGACAGGCTTCTCGGATACCCCGAATATTCAAGCGTTGATAAGCTTCGTTCGGTGCTAAGCACACTCGAACAACGCGATTCGCTTCTTGAGCTCGTCGAGAATACCGACGAAAACGGTGTCAGTGTGTTCATCGGATCGGAAAACACCGTGAATACAATGAACGATTCGACGCTTATACTGAAAACGATCTCGATTGACGGCAAGAAGGTCGGCGCGATCGGCGTTATCGGACCTTGCCGAATGGATTATTCGAAGGTCATTTCTACGGTCGATCATCTCGTTCAAAGTATTACCGAGCATATAAAATCTGATAATTCGGGGAATCTGATACCCGAAAAGCTAACGACAGAAGGAGAAGAAAATGACTGAGGAAAATAAGATAAACGCTACTTCCGAAGAGTGCACGGAAAAAGAGCATTGCGAGGAAAAAGCGTCAAAGTGCGATAAAAAATCAAAAAAAGAAATAAGCGCACTTAAAGAAGAAAACGAAAAGCTTACCTCTGAGCTTGCCGAGGAAAAGGAAAAATATCTCCGTCTTGCGGCAGAGTACGACAATTTCCGCCGCCGTACACAGAAGGAAAAGGAGCAGATCTATTCCGATTCTTACGCGGATATAATCGAGCAGCTTCTCCCGATTATCGACAATTTCGAGATGGCGAGAAATTTCGGTGACGGCGATAAGCTTGCCGAGGGCGTCAAGATGATACTCACTCAGGCGTTTGAGGTGTTTGAAAAGATGGGCGTTACCGAGATCGAAACCAAAACCTTTGATCCGAACGTTCATAACGCCGTAATGCATATCGAGGACGATGCTTACGGTGAGGGCGAGATCGTCGAGGTGTTCCGCAAGGGTTACCGCCGCGGCGATAAAATAATCAGATATGCTATGGTCAAAGTAGCAAATTAAGCATAAATAATGCCAATAATATAATAAAATATAAAAAGAAAACAATAACAAATTTATTATCGGAGGATAAATATTATGGGAAAAATTATAGGTATAGACCTTGGAACAACAAACTCGTGTGTAGCGGTATTTGAGGGCGGCGAGCCTATCGTTATAACCAACCCCGAAGGCGCAAGAACTACACCTTCGGTAGTCGGCTTTTCCAAAAACGGAGAAAGACTTATCGGTCAGGTTGCAAAAAGACAGAGCATCACCAACCCCGACCGTACGATAATGTCGATCAAGCGTGAGATGGGTACCGCATATAAGGTGGCTATCGACGACAAGAACTACACTCCTCAGGAGATCTCGGCAATGATACTTCAAAAGCTTAAAAGCCACGCCGAGGCTTATCTTGGAACGACCGTAACTCAGGCAGTTATCACCGTTCCCGCATACTTCTCGGACGCTCAGCGTCAGGCTACTAAGGACGCGGGAAAGATCGCAGGACTTGAAGTTCTTCGTATAATCAACGAGCCTACCGCAGCAGCTCTCGCTTACGGTATGGATAAGGAAACCTCGCAGAAGGTAATGGTTTACGACCTCGGCGGCGGTACGTTCGACGTTTCGCTTCTCGATATTACCGACGGCGTATTCGAGGTTCTTGCTACCGCAGGAAACAACCGTCTTGGCGGTGACGATTTCGACGCGAGAATTATCGACTGGATCGCTACCGAATTTATGAAAGAAAATGCAGGCATCGACCTTCGCAAAGACAAGATGGCTCATCAGCGACTCAAAGAGGCGGCTGAAAAGGCTAAGATCGAGCTTTCGGGCGTTGCTACCACCAATATCAACCTGCCCTTCATTACGGCAGACGCTACCGGACCTAAGCACTTCGACGGAACTCTCACCAGAGCTAAGTTTGACGATATTACCAAGGATCTCGTAGAAAAGACTATGGGACCGACAAGACAGGTGCTCAGCGATGCAGGACTTTCGGTTGGTCAGATCGATAAGGTTCTTCTCGTCGGCGGATCGAGCAGAATCCCCGCAGTTCAGGAAGCAGTCAAGAGCTTCATCGGTAAGGAGCCCTTCAAGGGAATCAACCCTGATGAGTGTGTTGCTATCGGTGCGGCTATTCAGGCAGGTGTTCTCGGCGGAGAGGTCAAGGATCTTCTCCTTCTCGACGTAACTCCCCTTTCGCTCGGCATCGAAACTCTCGGCGGAGTATTCAATAAGATAATTGAAAGAAACACCACCATTCCGACCAAGAAGAGCCAGATCTATTCGACTGCGGCTAACGGTCAGACCTCTGTTGAAATTCACGTTCTTCAGGGCGAGCGTCAGATGGCGGCAGGAAATACCACTCTCGGAAGATTTATTCTCGACGGAATTGCTCCCGCACCTCGCGGAGTACCGCAGATTGAGGTTACCTTCGATATTGACGCTAACGGTATAGTTAACGTTACCGCAACCGATAAGGGAACGGGCAGAGAACAGCACATCACGATCACCTCTTCGACCAATATGAGTCAGGAGGACATCGATAAGGCAGTTAAGGATGCTGAGAAATTCGCCGAAGAGGATAAGAAGCAGAAGGAAGCGGTTGATACCAAGAACCACGCTGAAGCTCTCGTATATCAGAGTGAAAAGACTCTCGAAGAGATCGGCGATAAGCTTCCCGAAGAGGATAAGACCGACGTTAAGGCGGCTCTCGAAACCCTCAAAAACACCGTAAATACCGGAAGCACCGAGGACATCAAGAGAGATACAGAGGCTCTTGAAAAGGCGTTCTATGCGCTTTCCGAAAAGCTGTACGCGCAGAACGGCGGAGCACAGGCGGGTGCACAGGATTTCGGCGCAGGTGATCAGGGTGCAGGTAACGACGGTACCTACTACGACACCGGATTTGATGATAACAACAACTAAATTATAAATAACTTAGGGGACTTTTTTCAAAAAGTCCCCTAAAACCCGCAAAAGCAATAATTGAAATTTTTAGTAAAGTTTTTGAAGTTCTAAGAAACTTTTTTCAAAAAGTTTCTTAGTTGGGGTTAAAACGCCGCAAGCGGCGTTGGGCGAAGCCCAAGAAAAGAAAAAGGAGAAAACGGTTTATGGCCGATGCAAAGCGTGATTATTACGAGGTCCTCGGTGTGGACAAGAACGCCGACGACGACACTATAAAAAAAGCATATCGAACGCTTGCTAAAAAATATCACCCCGATATGAACTCGGGCGATCCGGGCGCCGAGCAGAAGTTCAAGGAAGTGAACGAAGCCTACTCGGTTCTGTCGGACAGTGAAAAAAGAGCAAAATACGACCGCTTCGGTCACGATGCCTTTGATCCTGCCGCGGGAGGCGGCTACGGCGGTGGCTACGGCGGCGGATTTGGCGGCGGCTTCGGAGATTTTTCTGACCTCGGCGATATATTCAGCTCGATGTTCGGCGGCGGATTTGGCGGCTCGTCGTCTGCAAGAAGAAACGGTCCGATGCGCGGAGATGATCTTTCTTTAAGACTCACTCTCACCTTTGAGGAAGCCGTGTTCGGTTGTAAAAAAGAGATAAATTATTCAAGAATTGAAAACTGCTCGGCTTGCCACGGAAGCGGAGCGGCGGCGGGAAGCTCTCCCGAAACCTGTCCGACCTGTCACGGAAGCGGACAAGTCAGGGTTACTCAGCGCACGATGCTCGGTATGATGCAGACGACTAAGGTCTGTGATACCTGCGGAGGTAAGGGAAAGATAGTTAAAAATCCCTGTAACGAGTGCCGAGGAAACGGCAAGGTTAGAGTTAAAAAGAGTGTTGAGATCAATATTCCGGCAGGAATTGACGAAGGACAGAGAGTTGCGCGTAAGGGATACGGTAACGACGGTGCAAACGGAGGCCCCGCAGGCGATCTCTTCGTTTACATTTCGGTAAAACCGCATAAATTCTTCCAGCGTGACGGATATGATGTTTACGTTGACGTGCCGATCACATTCGTTGAAGCGGCGCTCGGCGGAGAGATAGACGTTCCGATGCTTGACGGTACGAGCGAAAAATACAAGATCCCCGAGGGTACGCAGACCGGAACTACATTCACTATGCGCGGAAAGGGAATAAAGGTGATAAACGGACGCGGAAACGGCGATCTGCATTTTACCGTTACGATCGAAACGCCTAAAAATCTTTCTGAAAATCAGAAGGACCTGCTCCGTAAATTCTCTGAATCCTGCGGACAGGGTAATTTCGCGAAAAAACGCGATTTTATAAAGAAAATCTTCGGAAAATAAATAATAAGGAAATAAAGCTATGATCTGGACTCAGCTTAAAGTAAGCGGACGACTCCCCGACCTTGATAACATTTCGGCTATCGTTTCGATGATAGATTCGAGCATAATGGTCGAGGATTTCAGCGATATTGAAGAAAATCTTATGACGGTTTACGGTGAGCTTATCGACGAGAGTATCCTCTCTGCCGATCGCGAGGCGGTGTCGGTGAGCATCTTCGTTCCTGAGGATAAGAACTATAACGAATACGTCGCGTTCATAAAGGAAAGACTTTCCGCGAGCGAGATAGACGCCGAGATAACTCTTTCGGGCCTTGATGAAACTGATTGGGAAAACGCTTGGAAGGCTCATTATCACCCGCTTCATATCGGAGAAAAGCTCGTGGTCGTTCCTACGTGGGAAACCTACGACGCCGCAGAGGGCGAGGTCACGATAAAAATGGATCCCGGAATGGCGTTCGGCTCGGGAACTCATGAAACCACGCGTCTTTGTGCGGCGATGATCGAAAAGCATATGCCGAGGGGCGCAAGAGTGCTTGACGTCGGAACGGGAAGCGGAATACTCTCGCTTTTCGCGCTCAAACTCGGAGCAAAAAGCGCGAATGCATACGATATAGACTCGTCTGCTGTGAACGTCGCTCTTGAAAATGCAAGGGATAACGGCGTTGAGGGATTTTCCTGCGCTGTGTCCGACCTGCTTGCGGACGTTGACCTCACAGGCGGAAAATACACCTTCGCTATGGCAAATATCGTTGCAGATATACTTATCAGAATGGCGGATAATATCGCCGATTACCTTGAAGACGGCGCGAAGCTCGTCTGCTCGGGCATCATCGAGGGCAGGGAAAAGGACGTTGAAGCGGCAATGACCGCGCACGGACTAAAACTCTGCGACAGTGATACCGATAACGATTGGTACGCGCTTGTGTTTGAGAAATAAATAATAATGAAAAACCGCAAGAGGGAAGCCTCTTGCGGTTTTTACACAAGAAAAACCCCGATGCGATGCATCGGGGGTAATTTTCTTTTTAATTAACTTAAGCGGAAAGTCCGTTAAGCATATTGGTGTACTGGCTCTTCTTTCTTGCAGCAGCGTTCTTGTGGATGATTCCCTTGGCAGCAGCCTGGTCGATCTTCTTGATCACGCCTGCGTAAAGCGCAGTTGCACCCTCTTTATCGCCTGCCTCAATAGCAGCCTCGTATTTCTTCATCATAGTCTTGAAAGCAGACTTGAACATCTTGTTCTGAAGAGTTTTAACCTTGGTAACGATAACACGTTTCTTTGCAGATTTAATGTTAGGCAAACTGTTCACCTCCCTTTGATTTTCCTGTTTCTCTTAATCACCAAACTATAATATCACAACTCAAACGAAAAATCAAGCCCTTTTTTAGAAAAAATATAATATTTTTTGGAAAAAACTCTTGACAAAGGAAAAAACTTGTGATAATATGATAACGTCCAATAAAATCGGTAAAAATACGCCGATTTGATTACGCTGGGATTTCCGCTCTTTTCTTAAAAACGGGATTTCGGTGTAAAATCAGATAAAAAACAGACAAAATAAGGTGAAATTTGCAGGTCATATCTATTTTTGATCGAACTGTGCAGATCTTTACAAACCCCTGTGTTACTGAATGGCGGTAACCAGCTTGCCACAATGCAGGGATAATTTGTAAATTATTTGTTAACAGGATTTTCGATCTCTTATGGGTATGGTCTATTTATTTGCCAAATTTGTCGAAACGGAGGAAGAAAAATGGTAAAGCCCCATCAGCTCGGTAAGACTACCAGAATGAGCTTTTCCAAGATAGACGAGGTACTCGAGATACCGAATCTTCTTGAAGTTCAAAAGAAGTCCTATCAGTGGTTTTTGGACGAAGGTCTGCGCGAGGTTCTGCGCGACGTTTCCCCTATCATCGACTATTCGGGTAATAAATACATCGAATTCGTCGACTATTCGATAGACGAAACTCCTAAGTACCCCGAAGAGGAGTGCAAGGATCGCGACGTAAACTACTGTGCGCCCCTTCGCGTGAAGGTCCGTCTTTACAACAAGAGCACGGACGAAGTCGTTGAAAAGGTTATATTTATGGGAGATTTCCCGCTTATGACCGACAACGGTACTTTTATTATCAACGGTGCGGAGCGCGTTGTCGTTTCGCAGATCGTCCGTTCGCCCGGTATGTACTACGAAACCTCTATTGATAAGTCGGGTAAGAGAGTATTTGCGGCGACGGTCATTCCTTACCGTGGCGCTTGGCTCGAATACGAGGTAGACGCTAACGATATGCTTATGGTTCGTATAGACAAGAACCGTAAGATCCCCGCAACAGTTCTCGTTCGCGCGCTCTGCGAAGGAAACGACGAGGACGTTATCAGAGTTATCGGTAACGATCCCAAGCTTCTCCTTACGCTCGAAAAGGACGCGATGAACTCGGAAGCTATCAAAAACAAGACGACCGCAGGCGACGAAGCTCTTAAAGAAATCTATAAGAAGCTCCGTCCGGGCGAGCCTCCCACAGTTGAGAGTGCGCTTACTCTTGTAAACAACCTCTTCTTTGATCCCAGAAGATACGATCTTGCGCCTGTCGGAAGATATAAGTATAACAGAAAGATGAATATTGCTCCCAGAATAGCAGGCAAAACTCTGACTGCTCCGGCTGTAAGCCCTATGGGAGAGGTCATCGCAGAGGCAGGAGCGTTTATCACAAACGAGCTTGCAGAGAAGATCGAATTTGCAGGTGTAAACGAGGTATCCGTAGCGGTTGATAACGAGCTCGGAAGCTTCACCGTTATTTCTAACGGAACTATTCTCCCCGAAGCAATTCTCGGACACGACCTCACTGAGGCAGGAATTGCAAAGAACGATAAGGTAGTAACTTCGGTGCTTCTCGAGATCATCGAAGCTTGCGAAGGCGATATGGACGCAGTAAATGCAGCTTGCCGCGACCGTATCTTCGATCTTATGCCCAAGCATATTACCAAGGAAGATATTTTCGCTTCCATCAACTATATACTCGGACTCGGATACGACATCGGTGCGATAGATGACATCGACCATCTCGGAAACAGACGTCTGCGCTCGGTCGGAGAGCTTCTCCAGAACCAGTTCAAGATCGGTTTCTCGCGTATGGATAAGAATATCAAGGACAAGATGGACCAGAACAGCGATAGCCTCTCGCCCGAAACTCTTATCAATATCCGTCCGATAGTTACCGCTCTCAGAGATTTCTTCGGATCCTCGCCGCTTTCGCAGTTCATGGATCAGAACAACCCCCTTGCAGAGCTTACTCACAAGCGTCGTCTTTCTGCGCTCGGACCCGGCGGTCTTTCGCGTGACAGAGCGTCCTTCGAGGTTCGTGACGTACACTATACTCACTACGGTAGAATGTGTCCGGTAGAAACCCCCGAAGGTCCTAACATCGGTCTTATTTCCTACCTTTCTACTTACGCGCGTATAAACGATTACGGCTTTATCGAGGCTCCGTACAGAAAGATTGACAAGGAAACCGGTGTTGTTCTTGACGAGATCAGATATATGACGGCAGACGAAGAGGACAACTATATCGTTGCTCAGGCAAACGAGCCTCTCGATGAAAATAAGCGTTTTGTAAACAAGAAGGTAACCGCGCGTCACCGTGCAGAGATCTTTGAGGTTGAAGCTGATCAGGCAGACTATATGGACGTTTCGCCTAAGATGGTCGTTTCGGTTGCTACCTCGATGATCCCCTTCCTTGAAAACGATGACAACTCCCGTGCACTTATGGGATCGAACATGCAGAAGCAGGCAGTTCCGCTTATGGTATGTGATTCTCCTATCGTCGGTACGGGTATGGAATACAAGGCAGCAGTTGACTCGGGCGTCGTAGTATGTGCTAAGAACGCAGGTGTGGTTGAAAAGGTATCGGCAGACGAGATCATTATCCGCAAGGATAACGACGAGCGCGACGCATACCGTCTTATCAAGTTTAAGCGCTCCAACCAGGGAACCTGTGTAAACCAGCGTCCTATTGTAAACTGTGGCGAAAGAGTCGAGGCAGGCACTGTTATAGCAGACGGACCTGCAACCTCTAACGGTGAGATCTCGCTCGGTAAGAATGCTCTTATCGGATTTATGACCTGGGAAGGTTATAACTACGAGGACGCAGTTCTTCTTAACGAAAGACTCGTTGCAGACGACGTTTATACCTCTATCCATATCGAAGAGCATACTCACGAAGCAAGAGATACCAAGCTCGGACAGGAAGAGTTTACAAGAGAGATTCCGAACGTTGGTGAAGAGGCACTCAAAAACCTCAATGCCGACGGTATTATCAGAATCGGTACCGAGGTTAAGTCGGGAGATATTATAGTAGGTAAGGTAACTCCTAAGGGAGAAACCGAGCTTACCGCAGAGGAAAGACTCCTTCGCGCAATATTCGGTGAAAAGGCGCGTGAGGTTCGTGATACCTCGATGCGTCTGCCCCACGGTGAAGCAGGTATCGTCGTAGACGTTAAAGTGTTCTCGCGTGAGAACGGCGACGAGCTTCCTCCGGGAGTAAATAAGGTAGTTCGTGTTTACGTTGCACAGAAGAGAAAGATCTCGGTCGGAGATAAGATGGCGGGACGTCACGGAAACAAGGGTGTCGTTTCGAGAATTCTTCCTCCCGAGGATATGCCTTTCCTTCCGGACGGAACACCGCTTGATATAGTTCTTAACCCGCTGGGTGTTCCTTCGCGAATGAATATCGGACAGGTGCTTGAAGTTCACCTCGGTATTGCTGCAAGAAAGCTCGGTTGGAAGGTTATGACTCCCGTATTTGACGGCGCAGGCGAGAAGGACATCATGGAATGCTTCAAGATGGCAGGCATGTACCGTGAGCTTCTCCCCAACGAGAGTGTTGAGGGTAAAGAAATCTTTACCGAAAGCGTAAACGAGGAAACCGGCGAGTCTGAGTACACCCCTGTTGCCGCAGAACTTCTTGCGGACAGAGCGTGGGTTGACAGTATGGTAGAAGATAAGAAGCTTAAAGTCGTTGACGGTAAGTCGATACTTTACGACGGCCGTACCGGTGAGCGCTTCGATAACCCCGTAACTGTCGGAGTTATGTACTACCTCAAGCTCCACCACCTCGTTGATGATAAGATCCATGCGAGATCGACCGGACCTTACTCGCTCGTTACTCAGCAGCCTCTTGGAGGTAAAGCTCAGTTCGGCGGACAGCGTTTCGGAGAAATGGAAGTTTGGGCACTCGAAGCTTACGGTGCTGCATATACTCTTCAGGAGATACTCACCGTTAAGTCGGACGACGTTGCAGGACGTGTCAAGACCTACGAGGCTATCGTTAAAGGTCAGAACATTCCTACTCCGGGAGTTCCCGAATCGTTCAAGGTTCTCGTAAAAGAGCTTCAATCTCTCGGACTCGACGTTCGCGTTTACGACAAGGTAGGCGAGGAGATCGAGCTTGCAAGCCTCGGAGAAGAGGAAGAGATTCAGATGCCCACGATTGCTCCCGAAACACTCGGCGAGAGCGTTGAAACGTCTGAGCTTGCAGAGTCCTTCTATGAAGAGGATTTCTCCGATGATTCTTACAGTGCAGAAGACGAGTTTGAAGATATGGAATACGTTGACGAAGATTTCGCCGACGATATTGATGAATAAGAGAGGAGATACGGCAAATGGAAGAAAATATTTTTGATTCTATAAAAATAGGGCTGGCGTCTCCGGAAACGATAAGAAGCTGGTCTTACGGCGAGGTTAAAAAGCCCGAGACGATAAATTACCGCACACTTAAAGCAGAGCGCGACGGTCTTTTCTGCGAAAAGATCTTTGGACCGACCAAGGACTGGGAATGTCTTTGCGGAAAGTACAAGAGAGTTCGCTATAAGGGCAAGGTCTGCGAAAAGTGCGGAGTAGAGGTAACCACCAAGAAGGTACGTCGCGAAAGAATGGGACATATCGAGCTCGCATGCCCGGTATCTCACATCTGGTATTTCAAGGCAATTCCTTCGAGAATGGGACTTCTTCTTGACGTTTCCCCGAGAATACTCGAAAAAGTTCTCTACTATGCAAGCTATATAGTAATTGATCCCGGTCAGACACCTCTTAAAAAGATGTCGCTTCTCACCGATAAGGAATACAGAGATGCTTACGACAGATACGAGGACGATTTCAAGGCAGGAATGGGTGCAGAGGCTGTAAAAGAGCTTCTCGCAGAGCTCGATATAGAGGCACTTTCCAAGTCGCTTAAAGAAGAGCTTGATAAGGCTTCGGGTCAGAAGAAGGCAAGAATAGTCAAGCGACTCGAAGTTGTTGAAGCTTTCAGAAAGAGCGGAAATAAGCCTGAGTGGATGATCATGGACGTAGTTCCGGTGCTTCCTCCCGAAATCAGACCTATGGTACAGCTCGACGGCGGAAGATTCGCTTCCTCCGACCTTAACGATCTTTACAGAAGAGTTATCAACAGAAACAACCGTCTTAAAAGACTTATGGAGCTCCGTGCGCCCGAGATCATTATCCGTAACGAGCGCAGAATGCTCCAAGAGGCAGTTGACGCACTTATTGACAACGGCAGACGCGGAAAGCCTGTAACAGGCCCCTCCAACCGTCAGCTCAAATCTCTTTCCGAGATGCTTCGCGGTAAGCAGGGACGTTTCCGTCAGAACCTGCTCGGTAAGCGTGTTGACTATTCCGGACGTTCGGTTATCGTCGTCGGACCTGAGCTGAAGATCTATCAGTGCGGTCTGCCGAAGGAAATGGCACTCGAGCTCTTCAAGCCCTTCATTATGAAGCGTCTTGTTGAAACTCAGAAGGCTACTAACATCAAGGACGCTAAGAAGAAGGTTGAAAGAGTACACGAGGACGTTTGGGACGCACTTGATAACGTAATTCAGGAGCACCCCGTACTCCTTAACCGTGCACCTACGCTTCACCGTCTTTCGATTCAGGCGTTCGAGCCTGTACTCGTTGAGGGAAGAGCAATCAAGCTTCACCCGCTCGTATGTTCGGCGTTCAACGCGGACTTCGACGGTGACCAGATGCCTGTTCACGTTCCGCTTTCGGCAGAGGCTCAGGCAGAGGCAAGATTCCTTATGCTCTCGGCAAATAACTTCCTGAAACCCGCAGACGGACGCGCGGTTGCAGTTCCTTCGCAGGATATGGTCCTCGGATCGTTCTACCTTACTATTGATAAGGCAGGAGAGAAGGGCGAGGGACATTTCTTCCGTAACTTCGACGAAGCTGTTATGGCTTACGAGAACGGAGAACTCGGACTTCACGCGCCTATCAAGGTTCGTGTTTGCAAGGAGATAAACGGAGAGGTTCGCACCGGTATTATCGATGCAACTCTCGGTAGACTCATATTCAATAACGCTATTCCTCAGGACCTCGGATACGTTGACAGAAGCGATCCCTCGAAGGCACTCGATCTTGAAGTTACCTTCACCTGCGGTAAAAAGCAGCTCGGCGCTATCGTAGACAGAACCATTAAGAACCACGGACCTGTTGAAGCGGCAAAGGTTCTTGATAATATCAAGGCTATGGGCTTCAAGTACAGTACCCGCGCTTCGATCTCTATCTCGCTTGCCGACGTTGTTATTCCTAAGGAAAAGGCAGCTATCATATCTCAGGCAGAGCAGGACGTTGAAGTTATACGTCAGTATTACCTCAGTGGTGAACTTACCGAAGAAGAGCGTTACAACTCGGTTATCGCAATCTGGGAAAAGGCTACGGCAGACGTCGTTGCAGCTATTCAGAGCGGCTTTGACAGATATAATCCTATTAAGATGATGTCTGACTCGGGAGCCCGCGGTAATATTACTCAGATGCGTCAGCTCGCTGGTATGCGTGGACTTATGTTCTCGGCTACCGGACGTACCATGGAAATTCCGATTAAGGCTAACTTCCGTGAAGGTCTTAATATACTCGAATACTTTATGGCAGCCCGCGGTGCTCGTAAATCGCTTTCGGATACCGCACTTCGTACCGCCGACTCGGGATACCTCACCAGACGTCTTGTTGACGTTTCGCACGACGTTATCATCAGAGATGAGAACTGCGGAACATCGCACGGTATGTGGGTTACTGAGATCAGAGAAGGCAACGATGTTATCGAGAAGCTTGAAGACAGACTCGTCGGAAGATTCTGTATTGGCGATATTGTCGATCCTAAGACCGGAGAGGTCATTATCGAAAATGATAATATGATCACCTCTGATATTGCAGAAAAGATAGTCAGTGCAGGCATTGATAAGGTAAATATCCGCACCATTCTCCAGTGTAGAAGCCGCTACGGCGTATGTGCTCACTGCTACGGATCCGACCTTGCAACAGGCAAGAAGGTAAACGTAGGCGAGGCAGTAGGTATCGTTGCAGCTCAGTCGATCGGTGAGCCCGGTACACAGCTGACGATGAGAACCTTCCACTCGGGAGGTGTTGCAGGTGCCGATATTACTCAGGGTCTTCCCAGAGTTGAAGAGCTCTTCGAGGCTCGTAAGCCTAAGAAGACGGCAGTTATCTCGGACGTTACCGGTATCGTTTCTATCGTCGAAGGAAAGAAAGCAAGAACGGTCACTGTTACCGCAACTGCCGAGTCCATCGAGGAGAACGATAACGTTATCGCAAAGATGGACTATCAGATACCCAACGGAACCAGACTCGTTGTTACCGAAGGCTCCTTCGTACAGAGAGGTCAGGCTCTTACCGAGGGTTATATGAGCCCTGCCGATATTACGAGAATCAACGGTCTTGACGCTGTTTACGACTATATCATCAAGGAAATTCAGAGAGTTTACCGTATCCAGTCGGTTGAGATCAACGATAAGCACATCGAGGTTATCGCCCGTCAGATGACGAGAAAGGTAAAGGTCGAGGACGGCGGAGATACCGATATGCTCGTAGGCTCGCTCGTTGACCTTATCGAATTCGAGCTCCAGAACGAGGCTATTCAGAAGAGAATCGATGCAGGCGAGATCGACCTCAGACTTGCAAAGATGTCCCCCGTGCTTCTCGGTATCACGAAGGCTTCGCTCCAAACAGACTCCTTCCTGTCGGCGGCATCCTTCCAGGAAACCACCAAGGTTCTTACCGAGGCGGCTATCAACGGTAAGGTTGACCACCTCAAAGGACTCAAAGAAAACGTTATTATCGGTAAGCTGATCCCTGCCGGAACAGGTATGGAACGTTACCGTAATCTCGAAGTAGTTGAAGCGGTAAGCGAGGAAGCTGTTTGCGTAAACGCTACCGAGGAAGAGGCGTAATTCTTTAAAATAAAAGAAGAAAAGGGCAGACCGAGGCTCGGTTATAGTTTAAAATACTATATCGGCAAAGGTCTGCCCGTTTTTATTAAAACGGAAAGTTGGTAATTAAAGTGAAGGCAATAATTTCTGTTATTGGCAAGGATACATACGGAATTCTTGCAAAGGTCAGTGCAGTCTGCTCGGACTGCAAGGCAAATATCGTTGACGTTACCCAGTCGGTACTTCAAGATATGTTCGTTATGATAATGCTCGTTGATATTTCCGAATACAACTGTAATTTTGCAGATCTTCGTGAGAAGCTCGAAAAGCTCGGAAACGAGATCGGAATGAAAATAAGCGTTATGCACGAGGATATTTTTAATTCGATGCACAAGATATAAGTAAAAATATCCCTTGGAAAGGCGGCGATAAAATGCTAAATATGACCGACATCATGGAAACTATAACCATGATACAGGAAGAAAATCTTGATATAAGAACAATAACTATGGGAATATCTCTTCTCGACTGCGCCGATAGCGACATTGATGAGTCCTGCCGTAAGATCTATGAAAAGATCACGCGACTTGCAGGTAATCTCGTCGCAACAGGTGAGGAAATCGAGGCAAAATACGGTATTCCGATCATAAATAAGCGTATTTCGGTAACACCGATAGCTATGCTCGTTGCAGTGAGCGGCGGTGATCCCATCAAATACGCGCACACACTCGAAAAAGCGGCGCTTGCAGTCGGAGTGAACTTTATAGGTGGCTATTCCGCTCTCGTACATAAGGGCTTTTCGGCGGGCGACAAAGAGCTTATCGAGTCGATACCCGAGGCTCTTGCTACGACCACGCGCGTTTGCTCGTCTGTAAATATCGGAACGACAAAGTCGGGTATAAATATGGACGCGGTCGGAATGATGGGAAGAGTGGTTCGCAAGGCGGCAGAGATCACTGCCGATCGCGACAGTATAGCCTGCGCGAAGCTCGTCGTTTTCTGTAACGCCCCTGAGGACAATCCCTTTATGGCAGGCGCATTTCACGGCGTCGGCGAGCCTGACTGCGTTATCAACGTAGGCGTTTCCGGCCCGGGAGTTGTCCACGCGGCGCTCAAAAAGTGTCCGGACGGCGATCTCACACAGGTTGCCGATATAATCAAGAAAACGGCGTTCAAGATAACCCGTATGGGACAGCTCGTCGGAAGCGAGGCGTCTAAGATGCTCGGCGTACCTTTTGGTATCGTGGATCTTTCTCTTGCGCCCACGCCCGCAGTAGGCGACTCGGTAGCGCATATTCTTGAAGAAATGGGCCTCGAATCCTGCGGTACTCACGGTACGACGGCGGCTCTTGCGCTTCTTAATGACGCGGTCAAAAAGGGCGGAGTAATGGCGTCCTCGCACGTTGGCGGACTTTCGGGAGCGTTCATTCCGGTATCCGAGGACGCGGGAATGATAGCAGCGGCACGAAGCGGAGATCTCAAAATAGAGAAGCTCGAGGCTATGACTGCGGTCTGCTCGGTCGGACTTGATATGATAGTCATACCCGGCGACACGAGCGCAGAGGTAATATCAGCGATAATTGCCGACGAAGCGGCGATAGGTATGGTCAACTCAAAGACCACTGCGGTAAGAGTTATCCCCGCTGTAGGCAAGAATGTCGGCGATGAGCTCGAATTCGGCGGACTTCTCGGAAGCGGTCCTGTTATGCCTGTAAACAATACGAAGAGCCCTGCGAAATTCATTTCGCGCGGCGGACGTATTCCTGCACCGTTGCAGAGTTTAAAGAACTGATGGTTCTTGGGAAAACTTTTTTCAAAAAGTTTTCCCAAGCCCTTTCAAAAACTTTACTAAAAAAAGAGTAGGAAAATTTTCCTACTCTTAATTTTTATTAAAGTTTTTAGGAATCCAAAACGCCGCAAGCGGCGTTGAGGGTGAAACCCTGAGCCGAAATCCCTCGTTTACGGCTGTAAGAGCTCGAACTTGTAGCCTACGCCCCAAACGGTTTTGAGCTGCCACTTGTCCGAAACGCCTTCAAGCTTTTCGCGCAGACGCTTGATGTGAACGTCAACGGTACGCGAGTCACCGAGATAGTCAAAGCCCCATACCTTGTCAAGAAGCTTGTCCCTTGTAAATACGTTGTTGTAGTTTGCTGCAAGGAAGTAGAGAAGCTCGAGCTCCTTGGGAGGAATGTCGGTGCTCTTGCCGCAAAGCTTGAGCTCGTACTTTTGGAGGCTGATCTCGATGTTGTCGAACTTGATGACTTCGTTGTCGCTTTGATTGTCGTGTGCACTGTATCTGCGAAGAACCGCCTTGATACGCGCAGAGAGCTCCTTCATATCGAAGGGCTTGACGATGAAATCGTCCGCGCCAAGCTCAAGTCCGAGCACCTTGTCGAACACCTCGCCCTTTGCGGTGACCATAATTATCGGCTTTGCAGAGATCTCGCGGATCTCGCGGCATACCTGCCAACCGTCCTTGCGGGGAAGCATAATGTCAAGAAGAACGAGATCGGGCTCGAACATCTTGAAGAAATTGACCGCTTCAACGCCGTCGGACGCGATCTTGGTTTCGTAGCCTTCCTTTGTGAGATATACCTTTATGAGTTCTGCTATATTGCTGTCATCTTCGATTATAAGTAACTTAGTTCCCATTTGTCTTCTCCTTTTCTAATTGTTAATTTCGTTAAAAATTCTGCCAAGTTCATAATTATTATAGCAACACATACTGACGAAAGTTTGTACACAAAGTGAACGAACTGTGAATTATATGCAAATTGGAAATAAAAAAGCGGTAAAGCGATTGAAAATCGGGTAAAGAGAGTAAAAAGCGCAAAAAGGTCTTGTAAAAACGAGAAAAATAATGTATAATATAAGGTAATGTGAAAATAAACAGATTTGTAAGCGAAAGGAAATTTATACTATGAAACTCGGAATAGTGGGAATGCCGAACGTAGGCAAAAGCACACTTTTCAACGCTATAACCAATGCAGGGGCGCAGAGCGCGAACTACCCCTTCTGTACGATAGAGCCGAACGTGGGAATGGTTGCCGTTCCCGATAGCCGTCTTGACAAGCTTGCCGAGATGTACGCTCCCGAAAAATACACCCCTGCGGTCATCGAATTCGTCGATATTGCAGGACTTGTAAAGGGCGCGTCCAAGGGCGAAGGACTCGGAAATAAATTCCTCGGACATATCAGAGAGGTCGATGCTATCGTTCACGTTGTAAGATGCTTTGAGGATCAGAACATCGTTCACGTTGACGGAAGCGTAGATCCTATGCGCGACCTCGAAACGATAAATTTTGAGCTTATTTTCTCGGACATAGAGATAGTTGAGCGCAGAATAGACCGCACGAAAAAGCTTCTCAAAGGCGACAAAACGCTTGCAGGCGAGGTTGAATTTCTCGAAAAGGTCCTTGCGGTTCTTACAGAGGGAAAATCCGCGAGAACTATTGAGATGAGCGAGGCAGAGCAGAAGATAATGGAAACGATTCCGCTTCTCTCGAACAAGCCGGTAATTTACGTTGCAAACGTCGGAGAGGACGAGCTTGACGGCAGCTATAACGACTCGGAAAACTATAAGAAGCTTTCCGCCTTCGCACAGACCGAGGACGCAAAGGTCGTTCCTATCTGTGCAGGAATAGAAGCAGAGATCGCTGAGCTTGATCCCGACGAGAAAAAGCTTTTCCTTGCCGATCTCGGAATCGAGGAGAGCGGTCTTGATAAGCTTATCAAAGCAAGTTACAGTCTGCTCGGACTTATAAGCTTCCTTACCGCAGGACCCAAGGAGGTCCGCGCGTGGACTATCGTAAACGGATCGAGAGCGCCTCAGGCGGCAGGAAAGATCCATACAGACTTTGAAAAAGGCTTTATCCGCGCGGAGATCGTATCCTTTGACGATCTTATGGCTTGCGGCGGAATAAACGAAGCAAAGGAAAAAGGTCTTTACAGAAGTGAGGGCAAGGAATACGTTATGAAGGACGGCGACGTCGTACTTTTCAGATTTAACGTATAAGTTCTATTTTACACGTGAAGGGAAAATTTTAATGCTTTTAAAGAGTGTATTCGCCAAATATATGTTGGCGTTCGTAGTAATTATACTTATAAGCTTCTCGGTACTTTCACTAATAGTTGCAAATCAGGTAATAGATTATTCCACACAAATAAAGAATGACGAGCTTTCGAGAATAGCAACGTCGTCTGCTGCACTGCTCCAACCGTTTTACGAGGATAGCGAGCACGGGGATTTTGACACTTTTACGTATACTAACCGCCAAGAGCTTGACGATATGTTCGGCTATATCGACAGTGACGACGAGGTAACCATCTTTCTTGCCAATACAAGCGGAAAGATACTCTGGTGCGCTACTCAGCTCGACAGTCAGAAGAAAATATATATAGACGACACGAAGCCGCTTTCTGAAAACGTCATAAATACGGCGATGAATTCAAGCTTCGGCTCGAAGGAAACCAAGCTTGACGGTTCGCTCGGTCACCCTTGCTACGTCGAAGCTATGACGATAAAGGCGCAGGGTAAGACCGACGGTATTGTTTTCGTAACGACGGTTTCCTCTAACGTTTACGATTTTGTTTCATCTACCGTCAAAACGATAGTAATGTCCTGTATGTGGGTAATGTGCGGCGCGATAATCGCGAGCTACTTTATAAGCGAGAGAATAGTTCGTCCGATACGAAAGGTCAGTCACGCGGCAAGAGAATTTGCAAACGGCAGGCTTGACGTGCGCGTTCCCGTTTGGGGAGATGACGAGGTCGCAGAGCTCGCTATGGCGTTCAACAATATGGCAAACAGTCTTGAACGTAACGAAGAAACGAGAAGGACCTTCCTTGCGAACGTTTCGCACGATATGCGTACTCCGATGACGACGATAGGCGGATTTATAGACGCGATACTCGACGGAACTATTCCGAGCGAGCAGTACGAGCACTATCTCGGTATTGTTTCTTCTGAAATAAAGCGTCTTTCAAGACTCGTTTCGACTCTGCTTGACATTTCGAAAATACAGGCAGGCGAGCGAAAATTCAATATGGAGCCCTTCGATATATGCGAGCTTTCGCGTCAGATAATAATATCTCTCGAACAGAGGCTCAACGATAAAAAGCTGGACGTTGAGTTCGAGTGCGATGAGGACAGAATGATCGGTATTGCCGACAGAGATGCGATACATCAGGTTCTTTATAATATCTGCGATAACGGCGTCAAATTTGCTCGTGAGGGCGGAAAGTACAAGGTCAGTATAAAGAATTCTGATAAGAAAATACTCGTTAGCGTGTATAACGAGGGTGAAGGAATTCCCAAAGAGGACTTGCCCTACGTCTTTGACAGATTTTATAAGAGCGACAAGAGCCGCGGCCTTGATAAGACGGGCGTGGGACTCGGAATGTATATCAGTCGCACTATAATAGAGGCTCACGGTGAAAATATCACTGTTAGAAGTAAGCAGGGTGAGTTCTGCGAATTTGCGATAACCCTGAAAAAAGAATTGAAATAAGGAATTTAAAGCTTTGACTAAGACAGTAAACAAAAATCCGCACGAAGGTCACAGAGGTCGCGTAGACGGCAAGGTTCTTGACGGTTTCGTTCCCTCTTTTACCGAGGTAGAGCTTCTCGAAGCACTGCTTTTCAACGTAAACAAGAGAGGTAACACCAACGTTACCGCACATAATTTAATTGATGCATTCGGCTCGCTTAAAGGCGTTTTCGAGGCAGACGTTGCTCAGATTATGAGTGTAGAGGGCGCGGGAGAGAAAACTGCCGTTTTCTTCGCAGTTGCGGGAGAAGTGTTCCGCAGGATAAACTCTGAGGACACGAAGCTTGAAAAAAGATTTGCTTCGATAGAACAGATAGGCGAGTTTTTCATAAAGAAATTCGGTAAAATGAATAAGGAATGCGTTATGCTCCTCGCGCTTGATAATAAAAGCGCACCTATCGACTGTAAGATCATTCACGAGGGAACTGTAAGCTCCTCGGTCGTATCTGTCAGAAAGGTAGTTAAGACTGCACTTGATTTGAATGCCGCGAGAGTAGTTATAGCGCATAATCACCCTTCGGGCGACGCCTCACCGTCAGATGACGATATAGTTCTGACGAGAACTCTGCGCCGCGCACTCGGCGAGGTGGAGATCGACCTTGTTGAGCACATTCTCGTAGCGGACGACAGATATATGCCGCTTATCTCGTATATGACGAGAGCGACAGAGCTTGATTACAGAAGCTGAGGGTGACTATGAACGTAAAAAAGACCGACTGCGAAAGATTTGCACGTACTAAAATGCTTATCGGAGAAAACGCGCTTGATAAAATAATTTCCTCGCACGTCATAGTGTTCGGACTCGGAGGAGTCGGAGGCGGCGTTATTGAGGGACTTGCTCGCGCGGGAGTTGGTAAATTCACTCTCGTTGATTTCGATAGCGTTTCCCAAAGCAATATCAACAGACAGCTTATAGCCGACATATCTACCGTCGGTATGCTCAAAATTGACGCGGCAAGAGAGCGTATAAAACGGATAAATCCCGATGCCGAGATCATAGCGCACAATCTTTTCTACTCGGAAGAGAGTGCCGATGAGGTTGATTTTTCGGGAGCGGACTATATAGTTGATGCGATAGATTCGGTAAAATCGAAAATATCTATCATTCTCAGAGCAAAGCGAGAGAATATACCGATAATTTCCTGTATGGGAACGGGAAACAAGATCGATGCTCTCGGCTTTGAGATTACCGATATTTATAAGACGAGCGCTTGTCCGCTTGCACGCGTTATGCGCCACGAGATGCGAAAAAACGGCGTTGAGTCGCTCAAAGTGCTTTACTCGAAGTCCGAGGTCTATACCTCACCCGATGCGACCGATAGCAGTGAGCACCGAGTACCTGCATCAATATCGTACGTTCCGCCGGTTGCCGGATTTATTATAGCAGGAGAGGTAATAAAAACTGTTGCAAAAATAAAATAGAAGGTATAAAGATGCTACACGTATGTTGCGGCATCTTTTCCGTTTATCCTATAAAACAGACCGAATAGTTAAAAACTATTGAAAATATTTTCTTTTGATGTAAAATGAGATCAGAAGGGAGATGAGATATGTGAAATGTCAAACGATAGTTGATAAAGAGCATGACGAAGAGGTTCTGATATACGTTCACGAAAAAAACGAGCTCTCCGAGGCTATCGAGGAGATGGTGCTTGGCTATCCAAAGCAAATACTCGGATATAACGAGCGCGGAGTCGTAAATCTAAGTACCTCGGAGGTGTCCTGCTTCGCGGTCTACGATGGCAGGGTGTATGCAATTTGCGACAGAGAAAGGCTCCAAGTGAAGCAGAGGCTTTACGTTCTGGAAGAGATGCTCGGCGATGATTTTGTCAAAATCAATCAGTCCTGCATAGCGAATATCGGGAAGATAGCGAGATTTGATACGTCGTTTGCAGGCTCGCTAATGGTTATATTTAAAAACGGTTATAAGGATTACGTTTCAAGAAGACAACTAAAAAATGTCAAAGAAAGGATCGGTTTTTAAGTTATGAATAAGTATTTGAAAAGTTTTCTGCATCGCGGTCTGATCTTTGCGGGATTTGGACCGATAGTGATGGGGATCGTCTATTTTATACTCTCGGTGACTCTCGATGATTTTTCGCTCGGCGGAAAAGAGGTCTTTGTTGCGACGGTTTCGACCCATCTGCTTGCATTCGTTCATGCAGGAGCGAGTGTGTTTAATCAGATCGAAAGATGGCCGATAGCAAAATCGCTTCTTGCTCATTTCGCGACGCTTTATCTTATGTACCTGCTCTGTTACCTTGTAAATTCATGGATCCCGTTTGATTGGGCAGTCGTCGGAATATTCACCGCGATTTTTGTAGTCGTATATTTTATCATTTGGTCGATCGTTCTGATCTCAATAAAAGCCACCGAAAAGCGACTTAATGCAAGACTTAAATAAAACGAAAAGCCACACTCCTTATATGGGTGTGGCTTTTATCTGTTGTTTCGATTAAAGGCGCAAAAATCCCACCCGAAAGGGGTGGGATTTCTTGCTAAGCGACGGCTCCGCCGTCGACGTATGCTCAATTTTCTTCAATCGAAGGGCGCAGTTTGCGGTTTTGGCTTTGCCAAAAGTCGGACTGCCGTCCGACAGCGAAACTGCTAAACGCCGCTCGCGGCGTTTTTATACAAAAACCACGCCCATCGAGGGCGTGGTTTCTTGTCAAAATCTTTCAGCGAGCTGAAAGATTTTTTTACCAGGGATTGAACTCGCTGCCTGCGAGCTTGAGAATTGCCTCTGCGAAGAAATAGTCGCCGTAGATGATCGGTACGTGTACCTTTCTTCCGTAAGCCTCGGTTCCCATGCCGAGAATGTAGTCGGTCGACTCTTCCCAGTTGCAGAACTCTTTTTCCATAGCTTTGAGGATCTCAATAGCTGCCTTCAAGTACATCGGCTTCTCGTACTCGGGAAGAACCTTTGCAAGCTCGATAAGTCCGCATGCAGTGATCGCACCTGCGGTCGAGTCGTAGCAAACGGGCTCTTCGGGAGCGCGGAAGTCAACGGGAGGAAGCCAACCGTTGGTCGCACAACCTGCGATGAAGTAGTTTGCCGCCTTCTTGGAAGCGTCAAGATATTCCTGCTTTCCGGTGTGGAGATAGGAAAGAACGAATCCGTAAACTGCCCAGGACGCGCCGCGCGACCAGGTCGAGCCTACCGCGTAACCCTGTCCCTGACGGGTTTCGATTACGTGTCCGTCGTCAAGGTCGTGTGAGCAGATGTGAACTACGCTTCCGTCAGGACGAATGTGCTCAACCATCGCCATATCGGCGTGAGCCATAGCGATCTTCTTGAAACGGGTGTCACCGGTGATCGTCGATGCCCAGTAAAGCTGGGGAAGATTCATCATCGTATCTATGATGGTGAGTCCTGCTTCCCAGTTCCAAGCGCGGATAAATCCGCCCGAAAGATTGTATCTCGATGCGAGCGCCGCCGCACAGTAGAGGTTTCTGTTCTTCGACTTGTCGTTTCCGGTCAGACGGTAGTTTGCTCCCGCGAGGATATGCTCCATAAAGCCCGAGTCGTGGTCGAGGCTCTGGAAGTTTGCAAGATAGCCGTCGAGCAGTTCTTCCGAACGCTCTGCGGTCTTCTTGTACTCCTCGTTGCCGGTTTTTTCATACATAAGCCACATAAGACCGCCCCAGAAGCCGTTTGTCCACCAGGTTACGTTCTTGCCGGTAGCAGGATCAAGGCAGTTGTCATGCTTGCCGTTTTCGTCGGTAGTGTAAGGGAGCTTTTCGCGGCTCTCAACTGCTACGCGCGAGAGTTTTTTGTCAAGCTTTGCGACCATTTCGTCGATCCAAGCCTTGTTTTCTGCGATATAGTTCTCGTAAAACATTGTTTTTTCTCCTTAAAAGATATTGTTGGAATTATTTGAGCCAAGGGTTGAACTCTGATCCTCTGAGCTTCGCGATAGCTTCTGCGAAGAAATAATCACCGTAGATGATCGGCATGTGGATACCCTTAGTGTACATTTCGGTACCCATTTGAAGGACAGAGTCCTCGTTTTCTTCCCAATTGCAGAACTTTTCTTCCATAGCTTTGAGAATTTTTATTGCCGCTGTGATGTAAGGTCTTTGCTCAAACTCGGGAACGTTCTTTGCGATCTCGATAAGTCCGCACGCCGCGATCGCACCTGCCGTCGAGTCGTAAAGTACGGGCTCTTCGGGTGCTCTGAAATCAACGAGCGGGAGATAGTCGGTATCTGCTACGTTCGAAATGAAATAGTGAGCTATTTTCTTTGCAGTGTCGAGATAACGTTCCTCGCCGGTGTGAATGTAGGAGAGGATAAATCCGTAAAGTCCCCAAGCTTCGCCGCGCGACCAGGTTGAGCCAACGCCGTAGCCCTGTCCGCCGAGCGTTTCGACCATTTCGCCGCTTTCGGGATCGTGAACTACGATGTGATTCATTGAGCCGTCCTCGCGAACGTGGTCGCGCATAGCCATATCGGCATGAGCCATAGCGATTTGAGCAAAACGGTCGTCACCAAGCTCCTTGGATGCCCAGTATAGCTGAGGAATGTTCATCATACAGTCGATAATAGTCCAACCGTCATTGTTGCGACCAAACCAAGTGCCGTTCCACGCGCGAATATATCCGCCGTTTTCCTTGTATCTCGACGCGAGCGTCATTGCCGCAAGAAGATTGCGGTTGCGCGCCGCCGCATCTCCCGTAAGGCGGTAATTTGCGCCTGCGAGGATATGCCACATAAATCCGACGTCGTGGTGGAGTCTTTGAACATCACAGAACGCCTTGTCCATAAGCTCCTCAGAGCGAACAGCGGTCTTTTTGTACTCCTCATTTCCGGTAGATTCGTACATTATCCACATAAGTCCGCCCCAGAATCCGTTCGTCCAACCGAAGATTTTATTATCCTGCGATTGGTCGTTGTGAACTCCGTCAACGGTAGTATAGGGGATCTTGTCGCGGCTCTTGACTGCTACGCGTGCGAGCTTTTTATCGAGTTTTTCAAATGTTTCGTCTATCCAAGCCTTGTTTTTCTCAATATAATTCTCGTAAAACATATTTTTCTCCGTAAAGGGGCAGGGAACTGCCCCTTTATTCGTTTTAAAATTTACTTGGGCTGCTTTCCGATGTATGCAAGGATACCGCCGTCAACGTAAAGGATATGTCCGTTTACGAAGTCGGAAGCATCAGATGCAAGGAATACTGCGGGGCCTGCGAGATCCTCGGGGTTACCCCAACGAGCCGCGGGAGTCTTTGCAATAATGAAGCTGTCAAACGGGTGACGGCTTCCGTCAGGCTGGATCTCACGGAGAGGAGCAGTCTGAGGAGTTGCGATGTATCCCGGTCCGATACCGTTACACTGAATGTTGAACTCGCCGTATTCTGAGGCGATGTTCTTGGTGAGCATTTTCAGTCCACCCTTTGCAGCAGCGTAAGCCGAAACGGTTTCACGTCCGAGCTCGCTCATCATCGAGCAGATGTTGATGATCTTTCCGTGTCCCTTCTTGATCATCGAGGGGATAACTGCCTTAGCGCAGATAAAGGGAGCGTTAAGGTCAACGTCGATTACCTGACGGAACTCAGCGGCACTCATCTCGGTCATGGGAATTCTCTTGATGATGCCTGCATTGTTTACGAGAATGTCGATAACTCCGACAGTCTTTTCGATGTCGGCAACCATAGCATTTACAGCATCCTCGTCGGTAACGTCGCAAACGTAGCCCTTAGCGTCGATTCCTGCTTCCTTGTATGCGGCAACACCCTTATCAACGAACTCCTGCTTGATGTCGTTGAAAACGATCTTTGCGCCTGCCTCGGAGAGCGACTTTGCAATAGCGAAGCCGATTCCGTAAGATGCACCCGTGACGAGAGCAATTTTTCCTTCAAGTGAAAACATATTTGCCATTTTTGTAAGTTCCTTTCGTTTACTTTATTTTGAAAGTTTAATTAGTTACAGAAGATCCTTGGTTTCGATGTGGTCCATATCGTCGAAATCCTGATTTTCGCCGCACATAGCCCAGATGAACGAGTAGTTCTTGGTACCTACGCCCGAGTGGATCGACCACGAGGGAGAGATAACCGCCTCTTCGTTGTGCATAATGATATGTCTGGTTTCGCTCGGCTCACCCATCATATGGAATACGACGTCGTTCTCTTCCATATCGAGGTAGAGATAAACCTCCATACGTCTGTCGTGAGTATGGCAGGGCATGGTGTTCCAGTTCGATCCTACGTCGAGCTGAGTAAGTCCCATCGAGAGCTGGCAGGTTTTGAGAACTGCGGGGTGAATGTACTGGTTGATAACTCTCTTGTTGCACTGCTCAACGCTTCCGAGAGGACGCTTGTTAGCCTTAGCAATGTCGATGTGAACGGTGGGGTAGCTTGTGTGAGCAGGGCAGGAGCTTACGTAGAACTTTGCGGGATCGTTCTCGTCGCAGCTCTTAAAGGTGATGTCCTTGTTGCCCATACCGACGTAAAGTCCGTCACGGGGATTGAGCTCGTACTCAACGCCGTCAACGGTGATGATACCCTTGCCGCCGATGTTGATACAACCCATCTCTCTTCTTTCGAGGAAATATGCGGCTGCAAGCTCTTTTCCTGCTTCGAGCTTAAGAACCTGACGAACGGGCATAAGTCCTGCGGTGATGATACGGTCGATGTGGCTGTAAACCATTCTGATATTGTCCTTAGTGAAAAGGTTTGCGATGTGGAACTCCTCGCGAAGTCTTTCTGTTGTGTAGTGCTTAACGTCTTTTGCGTTAGATGCCTGGCGTACTTCCATTTTACTTAAATCCTCCTTAATGTACGTACCGAATACTTGAAGCTGCGTAAGAGCGGCAAACGAAAGCTGTTCGGTTACTTGTGTAAAATTGAACAGGTGAATAGTGCGAGTCACCTTCTTTTCGAACTCGATGGCGATGCCGTTAGAGTTCTCGGGGTTAAGGTCACTGCCGTCGAGCTTGAACTCGCCCTTTATGACCTCTCCGTCTGAGAATTCGATGTCGATCGACTTCCAGTAGGAGTCGTGCGGAATGCCCGTCTTGGGATCGTGCGCGAAATCTGCACGAAGGAAGAATACGAGCTTGTCAATCTCAACGTCGCGACCGAAATCGAGCGTCCATTCGAGATCGTTTCTTGCTCCGCCCGCCCATGAATGGTAGGGGTAGGAGCCGTGTCCCTGATTGCTTACAACTCCGTCGATAGCGTTGCGCTCGTAGAAGCAGGGCTCTTCACGTGTGACGAAGTTTGCGCTGGCATGAGGGAAGAAGCGCATAGGACCGTGGCGGTCGTGAGAGTTGAGCGAGATCTGGCGGTAAGCGTATATCTCGTCGTCCTCGGGCTCGCGTACGGTAATCTGATGCTTTTCTCCCGCAAAAGCTCCGGGAGCATAGCAGGCGCGGCGCTGTGCAGCGTCGGGAACTATGAAATCAAAGCTTTTGTTAGGCACCCAGACTATGCTTTCGGCAAGAGTGGGATCGAGCTTTACGGAAATGAACTCGCAGTTACTGAGATTTACTCTGATGCGGTAGCCCGGCTCGAGCAGACCTTCGTAGCAGGTGTCGATGTTCATACCCTTTTCCTCGAACAGAACCTTGCCGGCGGTGTCCGTTATTTTGAGTGTCAGCATAAAATCAGCCTCCTTTTCATTATTTTTCTTCGGATAAATGCCAACAAGACACAAATATCCATACTGTTATTTATAGTATAACATACAATATCTGCAAAAAAAAGAGCAAAAATCAACTAAAATATTGCAATTCTCACCATTGTATGTTATACTGTCAGATATAAGGACAAAGAAAGGAAACAGAACAAGTGAAATGTATGTTTGAAAGCTGCTCAAAGGCTATTGCCTATGCAGGAGAAAAAAGGAGCTTTGCTCTTTATTATTCAGAGTCCTCGAACCCCGATCCCGAGATACATATACACGAATGCTGCGAGATATTTTTCTGTTTGTCGGGAGGAAAAAACTTTCTTATCGGCGGACAGCTTTACGACGTTTCGGATAACGACGTTTTTGTAATAAATCAGTATGAAGGTCATAAGATAACCTATCGGGAGGACGCACGCTTTGCGCGGTACGTTTTTCAGATAAGTCCGGAGTTTATCTACGGACAGTCGAGCGAAAAGACCGATCTTGCAAAATGCTTTTATCCTCACGAGGGCGGCTTTGATCACCGCCGCTCGCTTTCTGCCGAAAAGGCGCAGGAAATAAGAGAAAAAATAGAACTGCTCGGCGGAGATTTCGGATACGGCGACGATCTGCTCAAACGTCAGATAATGATCGAGATACTCGTTGAGATAAACAAAGCCTTTATGACAAGCGAGGAGGCGGTACAGGTATCCTCAAACGAGGCGGTAAGACTCGCTATCGACTATATAAATGCAAACTATACAGAGCCACTGACGCTCGAAAAGGTGGCCAAAAGCGCGTACCTGTCGGTCAATCAGCTCTGCCGTCTGTTCTCGAAATATTGCGGAACGACGGTTGCGAAATATATCGTTTCCAAGCGTATAAGCGAGGCGAAAAAGCTGCTTGCGGCAGGGCATAGCGTGAGCGAAACGGCGATACTTTGCGGATTTGGCGACTACTCGGTATTTATGCGAGTTTTCAAGAAAAACGTCGGAATGACGCCCGGAAAGTATAAAATTCTTGCCGAAGTAGGATAATATATAAAATTCGGTGTAAAATTTTGTTGAAATCGTCAAGTGAAAAAGTTAAAAACGATATTGATTTTCTGCCTGCATCTGTGATATAATTATAAAGTATTTTATTAAATAACTTGTACCGAGGCAAATTATGTTTCAAAAAGGATTTGACAACGAAAAATACATAGAGCTTCAATCCGCAAAGATCAAGGAGCGAATCGACTATTTCGGCGGCAAGCTTTACCTCGAATTCGGCGGTAAGCTTTTCGACGATAATCACGCATCGAGAGTTCTGCCCGGCTTTGAGCCTGACAGTAAGGTCAAGATGCTCCTCGAGCTCAAAGATCAGGCGGAAATAGTTATAGTAATAAGCGCGGACGCTATTGCTAAAAACAAAAGACGCGGCGATCTCGGCATTACCTACGATCAGGAGCTCCTTCGTCTTCTTGATGCCTTTGGCGGCATAGGACTTTACGTCGGAAGCGTCGTTATCACCCAGTACGAATCTCAGCGCGCCGCAGACCTTTTTGAAAAAAGACTGGTTTCTCTCGGAATCAAGGTGTATAAGCACTTCACTATTCCCGATTATCCCTCGAACATTCCGCTTATCGTAAGTGATGAGGGATTTGGAAGAAACGATTACATAGAAACCTCGCGCTCGCTCGTCGTCGTTACCGCGCCCGGACCGGGAAGCGGAAAGATGGCGACCTGCTTGTCACAGCTTTATCACGATAATAAGCGCGGAATTCGCTCGGGATATGCCAAATTTGAAACCTTCCCGATATGGAATTTGCCGCTCAAACACCCTGTAAACCTCGCTTACGAGGCGGCAACTGCCGACCTTAACGACGTCAATATGATAGATCCGTTCCACCTCGAAGCGTACGGAAAAACTACGGTCAATTATAACAGGGACATCGAGATCTTCCCGGTGCTCGAAGCTATGTTCAATAAAATATTCGGCAAATGCCCGTATAAGAGCCCTACCGATATGGGCGTAAATATGGTCGGAAACGCTATCGTTGATAACGATGCGGTGTGTGATGCGTCGAAAGCGGAAATAATTCGCAGATACCTGAGTATCTGCTGCGCTCAGAAGCAGGGACATTCGTCTGCGACCGAGATCGCAAAGCTTGAGCTTCTTATGAGCTCGCTCGATATTTCTCCCGAAACGAGAAGCGTTTATACCGCCGCTGCCAAGGTTGCAGAGCGTACTCAGAATCCTGCGGTGGCGATTGAGCTTCCGGACGGAAGGGTAGTGACCGGAAAGACGACATCTCTTCTCGGAGCGTCATCGGCGGCACTTCTCAACGCTCTTAAAACGCTTGCCGATATTGAGGACGACGTGCATCTTATATCCCCCTCGGTAATCGAGCCGATACAGGAGCTTAAAGTCAGTCACATGGGCAACAGTAACCCAAGACTCCATACCGACGAGGTACTGATCGCGCTTGCGATATGCGCCGCAACCGATGAAAAAGCTAAAAGAGCTCTCAAAGCAGTTGATATGCTTAAAGGCAGTGAGGCGCACTCTACCGTTATTCTCTCGAAGGTAGACGAGAACGTCTTTCATAAGCTCGGTGTAAACGTAACGTGCAGTCCCGAATACCAGACCAAAAAGCTTTATCATAAATAAAATATAAGCCGCTCACCGTAAAGGCGAGCGGCCTATTATTTTTATAGCTTGTGAAAGATAGCTTTCCTTTTTTTAAAGGTGCAGACGTATCCGAAAACGTCTTTGGCAATTTCGAGTGCGCCTGAGATCCGCTCTCCGACGCGCGAAGGATCGTGAGCGTCCGATCCTACGGTTATTATCTCTCCACCGAGCTCACGAAATCTCTTTACGAAAGAGGTAGAAGGGATAAATTCACCGTATGCCTCGTATCCGCTCGTGTTTATCTCAATTCCTTTGCCTTTCGCGATAAGTACCTTGAAAATTTCATCGCAAATATCGCTGTAATCCTCGTAGCGCAGGTATTTGCCCGTAAGTCCGTGAGGAGAGCGGCAAACGTATCTGCAAACGTAATTTATATGACCGAGTACGTCGAAATCCGAGTGAACCTTTACACAATCAAGTATGTGTTTGAGATATTTTTCAAACGCCTGCTCGACAGTAAGCCCTTGCCAGAAATCCGCGTAATAAGGATCGCTTCCGCCTGCATAATGCAAGGATCCGATGACGAAATCAAAATCGTAGGAGTCAAGCAGAGCTTTCAGTTCCTTTTGGTTCCACGGAGTAAGACCGATCTCAAATCCTCGGCGGATTTTGATCGTTTCTGAGGTAAGAGTGTCGTAGGCATCGCGGTAATCTTCCAGCGTGAAGATATGACGCTCGTGCTTTTTTATATCGTTGAAATCGTAGTGATCGGTGAAGCAAATTTCACTTAGTCCTGCTTTTTCTGCCGCGCGAACCATTTCCGCCGGCGACGCGTCGGTATCAAAGGATACGCGACTGTGCATATGATAGTCAAACATTATAGATCCTTTCGTCAGAGCTTATCTGAAAAAATATCGATTTCGCCCCGTTTGAATTTCTCGATAAAGTCAAGCTCATCTGTAATCGGCTCGGTAGCAGATATTCCTGCAAGAGCCGTCTGCCTGCTTCCCGTGTGGTTGTCCGAGCCCGCAAAAGGCAGAAGACCGTACTTTTCCGCGTACATCTTTGCCATATTGTTTTCAAAATCGGTTCTGCACGCGTTGATGACCTCAACTCCGTGAACCTGTCTTGGGAACAGGCGTATATGATTTATGTAAGATGCCTCGCGGAAAGGGTGCGCCTGTATAACGAGCGCGCCGTTTGCCATAAAATATTCAAGCTGATCGCTCTTTTTCATAGTCACCGTTTCGGGGTGTGAAACATACCAATCCTTGTCGAGCCCATAAACCAGGAAATCGGTTCCTTGGTAAGATGTTTCAATGCCGAGAAAGACCTTTATTCCGAGCTCTTTTCCGATTTTGAGTGCATCGTCGTAGTCCGAAAAATAGAAGGTAATACGCTCGTCGTAGGGAAGAGAACGGTCGATGTTTATGTTTCCGTCAAGAAAATGATTTGTTATAAATACTCCGTCGTAGCCAAGGCTTTTGTAAAATTCAAGATTTTCTCTGACGTCGGCCTTTGCACATTTACTAACCGGATAAGTATGAAGATGAGTTTCGTATTTGAACATAACAAACTCCATAGTAAAATTACGTTACCTCAATTATACACCGCCCGAGTAAAAAAAGCAATAGAAAAAGAAAAAAAGAACGGAAAACCGTGTTTCCCGTTCTTTTTGGTTTTATTATTTAAATAGCACCGAACACGAACTTGCAAACGAAGAGAAGAGCAATAATCGTTACGGCGATGTCTCTCTTTGTGTACTTGCCCGTGAAAAGGGTGATAAGAACGTAAGAGATAGCGCCGATTCCGATACCGTTTGCGATCGAATAGGTGAGAGGCATCATAACGAGGGTGAGGAATGCAGGAACTGCACTGCGAAGGTCTTCCATATCGACCTTTGAGAAGTTTTTAAGCATAAGGACGCCGACGTAAATGAGGGCGGGAGCAGTAGCTGCTGCGGGGATTATGCTTGCAACGGGGGACAGGAAGAGGCAGATAGCAAAGCAGATAGAGGTAACAAGGCTGGTAAGACCCGTTCTTCCGCCTGCCGCAACGCCCGATGCACATTCAACGAAGGTAGTAACGGTAGAGGTTCCGCAAACCGCGCCCGATACGGTAGCAATAGAGTCGCAAGCCATCGATTTATCGATGTCAACAGGGTCGCCGTTTTCGTCGAGCATATTCGCTTCGGAAGCCGTTCCGTAAAGAGTTCCGATAGTGTCGAACATATCAACGAGGCAGAAGGTTACGATGAGCATAATTACCGAGAAAATGCTTCCTATCATTTCGCCCGAGAATGCGTTCTTCCACGAATCGGGGGTAAATACCGCAGTTATGCCGATCTCGGCAAAATCCTTAAAGGGATCGATTATCGAGCCAAGGTCAAACGAGGGGAGCTGCCATGTTGCAAGATAGTAAATAACAGTCGTTGCAAGTATACCGAGAAGCACCGAGCCTTTGACTCTGAGCTTAGAAAGAATAGCAATAATAAGGAAGCCTACGAGCGCGATGATCGCGGGTGCGATAGCAGCCCACTCTGCGCCGTTTATTTTAACGAACTGTACGAGGGTGTAGTCGTTGTTCTGAATGATTCCAACGTTCTGGAAGCCGATAAATGCAATAAAAAGACCGATACCTGCGGGGATAGCCTTTTTAATACATTCGGGCATTGCCTTTGCGATATAACTTCTTGCGCCTGTTACCGAAAGAAGAAGGAAGATAAGACCGGAAACCAAAATTATGACCAGTCCTGCCTGATATCCCTTAATAACGTCACCGCCGTTTAATATCTGAGGAAGAACGAACGATGTGAAGAAGAATGAGTTCAGACCCATTCCGCAAGCCTGCGCAAAGGGAAGCTTTGCATAGAGCGCGTAGAGTAGGGTTCCGATCATAGCCGCGATGATAGATGCGATATATACCGCATTCCATATCTTGCCTGCTCCGGGAACGCCAAATTCAAATCCGATGATCTGGTTGGGGTTTACTACGATGATGTACGCCATAGCGAAGAATGTCGTAAGACCTGCGATGATCTCAGTTCTTACAGTGGAGCCTCGCTCCGAAATCTTGAAAAACTTGTCCATTTTAGTTTCTCCTTAATTTTATTTTGGGTGCGTACCCAAAGCAATTATACAATAAATTCCGACAAAAAGCAATAGATTTTTGTGATTTGGTCAAGAAAACTCCCCGCCGATTTCTCGGTGGGGATAATTTTTGCTTTGTAAATCCAATTACTTAGACTTAATTGCGGCCTGTGTTGCAATACGCAAAAGAGGGGAAAGTAAAAGGTCATTTATCATTTAAGTCTACGTAGAATACAATGTCCGACTTGCTGCTTTCCTCTGTTAAACCGCAATCTTTTAAATGCAAATGTGTAAATCCTAAGTTTTCTTTAACCTTGTTTTTAGTTTGCAATTGTTCAATTTCATTTTCAAAGTTTGACAAACAGTTTACTAAATTCTTTAATTCTTGGTGGTTAAGTAATATTTCAACACTACTCTTTGCTTCTTTATTTTTAGCAGTATAAATTTTCATAAAATCACCTCATATGTTTATTATACCAAAATGCTGAATAGATTGCAATAGATACAAAAAATCCGCCCGAATTTTTCGGGCGGAAAGTTTTGATTTGTAAATCCAATTACTTAGACTTAATTGCAGATTGTGGTGCAGTACAAAAGAGGGAAATTGTTTACTCAATCCCGTTTCCAACACTCATTTGCAGCATACATCAAATGATAGTGTAATTGAACAAGCAGCCTATTTGATAACTCATCATATTCCTTGTCTAAACCTTTTTCGTGCGCATAACAAGGGGGAGAATCGTTCCAAGACCACATAGCACCAAACACATCGGCTTTATCTACGGCATAATATATAGATTTGAAATCGCTGGGGAGTTGTTTGGGAGTATTGTCATCTTCGATAGCTTCACAACCGCACAAAGACTCGTATGCGTTATGAAAAACATCTGCAAAATATGGTTGCTCTATTTCAGCGGCAAACTTTTCTATATCCAAAAGTATTTGTTTAAACTCGTTGGCTTGGTATGAAAAATGAAGGTTTTCAATAACTTTATTCTTCTTCATGCGTTGTTCGATGTAATTGATTTCCCAGCCTTCTTTTTCTCGGTCAAACTCCCAAGTAGGACGAAAAGAAGAAATGTTTCCGTTTTTCCAAAAACATACGATTACACATTGTGAAGTGTTTACAAAACCAAGCAAGTGTTTGTTCTCTCGATTGGTAGGGAGAATAAATTTTATATCTTTTAAACCTCGTTGCAAACAAACATTGAACCATTCGCAAACCGAAGTTGACTTAACGGGTTTGCTCAAAAATTTAGGCGTGAATAAAAATTTAATGGACAGAACATATTTGCTCGGAGTAAAATCTATTTCTTTATTTTCAAAAAGGGCTTTTCTTGCACTTATTACAATATTACTTGCTTGCTGTATCTCGCCGTTCATGATTTTTCTCCTGCTTGAATTTGTATTTATATTATAACATATTATAGCAGTTTTTGCAATATATACACAAAAATCCCCACCGATTTCTCGGTGGGGATTCGATTTGCCTTATAAACCTAATTACTTAGACTTAATTGCAGCCTGTGCTGCTGCGAGTCTTGCGATCGGTACTCTGAAAGGCGAGCAGGATACGTAGTCAAGACCGATGGAGTGGCAGAACTCAACAGATGTGGGGTCACCGCCGTGCTCACCGCAGATACCAACGTGGAGGTTGCTATTAACGGGGCGTCCGAGGGTTACAGCCATATTCATGAGCTTACCAACACCGGTGGTGTCGAGCTTTGCAAAAGGATCGTTCTCGAAGATCTTTGCATCGTAGTAAGCGTTGAGGAACTTACCTGCATCGTCACGGGAGA
>JAZOSN010000065.1:0-3663 GCA_045657105.1 Eubacteriales bacterium | reverse complement strand
TGCCGCAAATTATTCACATCTTATACCTCGGCAGGAAAGCTGTGCTTTTACTGGAACCTGCTGTCTTCGGTTTACCTTGTGATTATACAACACTTTTTTCGGTTTGTCAATACCTTTTTGCAAAGTTTTTTATGTTTTTTGCATATTTTTCGTAAAAAAATCCGCCCTGCGAAAGCAGACGGGCTGTACCGTTTTATGAGCGAAAGCGGCGATATAAACATGGCGCTGATAAAAGAGGGCGATGCGTACTTCATATACGATTACGACAGCAAGAATATATCAGGCGAAAACATATCCCGTCAGCTTTCCCGCAGTGAGGTAAATAAAATACTTAGCGATTACCATAAGCAAACTGCACAGAGAACACAGTCGGCGAACGTAACAGCTGAGCAGGCGACCGAAAGCAGAAACGCGCAAAAAGAAAACTCTGCCGACGTTAGTGAGCAGAGTGAAAATCAAAATATAATAGAGTTGACCGAAAACGAAGAACTGACTCGCAGAATAAATGAATCATCTAAAAGTAAATATGATGTAATAAAAGAATTTCTAATCGAAAAACTTGGCGGTCAAGAGTTTGTTTTGTCAGATGGTCGAAAAGCGATTATGGACAATCGAGATGCACAAAAGCTTTCGAGCAAAGCCAATCCTGCGAGAACTGTTCAGTTAGGCAATCTCAGAAAATTGGTTGAAAATGCCACATACAGCCACAGTGAATATAATGTTGAACACAAAAAATTCATTGATTTTCATTACTACGATGTTTCCGCTCGTTATAATGGCGAAACATACAACCTATGGTTAAATGTTGGTGTTGCTAAAAACGATGGTACAAATCATATCTATGCAATAACAAACAAAGAAGCGCCCACCAATAACGGTGTGTCGCGGCCCGTAGGTTACGCGATCCAAAACGCTTCTTCTAATGATAGTATATCACAAACCAAGTCAAAAAGCAACACTTTTGAAGAAAAAAGTTCTGAAACGAGCAAAAAAGGCACGCGCACAGCGGAAACGATAACAATAGACACCTTCGCCCGTGAGAACATTCCCGAATATGCAAAGCTCTCCGAGCCGAACAGACAAGCTATCAGAATGACGATACGCCAAGCGAGAGCGCACGGATTTTCAGAGGCGACAGTTATCTCGTGTGCACGTGTTTCGGCGCGCTCGGGGCTGAACGTGGTATTTGACGGTGCTATGGCAGGCGGCGATGCAAAGCTTTCGGGCAACACGATATATATTGATCCGAGTGCATCGAAGAAGCGCATCGAGAGCAGACTGCTTCTGCACGAGGGCGGTCACGCGCTTATGCGGCTCAAGGGCGGAAAGAAGCTTATCGCGCAGGCGTTTAAGAAGATAGATCCCGAGCGTTCACGCGAGATCGCAAAGAAGTATATAGATTTCTACAAGTCCAAAAACGTAGAAATGAAGGACTATATGCCTATCGTGAACGAGGAGATAGCGGCGGCGTACATCGAGGACACGCTCGGAGATATAAACGCATGGGACTATATCCTTTCAAAGGAACCTACTTTTTCGGAAAAGTTCCTTTCCTTCTTCCGTAAGGCGGCAAAGGATTACTCTATGGACGAAACCTTATCCTCGGAAGCGCGAAAGCTACTTAGGACGTACAAGAAGCTATTTAACGAGCTTTCCGCACGTAATCAAGGAAATAACGCGCTTGGAAGTGCATTAGAGAACAGAAATGCACGGAAAGAAGATCTAACGCGCATAAATTCGGAAAAGGTGCAGGATAAGCACGCTCTTCCGGAAAGCATCGGTAAATACTCCGAAGAGGAGCGAAAAAGCATTGAATCCAAAAAAGAAAACATTACCGCCCGTTCGTATGACGATGTACTGAAATTTTTCGAGTATTCCATTTCTGACAAATCGAACGAAGGAAAAACTATGTTTATCGGCAAAATTTCGAGCAAGACTGCTACGAAAATTCGCAAAGCAACGGGTATAAATGCTTTTGACAAGAGTATCGCTCTAAACAGCCACGATATCCGTCACATGATAAATGAACACGGTAACGTAGAAACCGAGGCTATGCGCAATCAGGAAGCAATTACGGCTAACAATTTTGAGTATGTAATTGAAACTATTGCAGATCCCGACGAAGTAACCTTTGAAAAGGACGAAAAAAGCGGCGTTCTCTCCCTGATCTTCAAAAAAGAGATCGAAGGAAAAACTACCGCAATTACAATTTTCTCCGAGAAGAGGAAAACACTTACTCTCAAAACTGCATGGATTATAAAAAAAGAACAGCACATTTCTCAACCAATCAATGCCGAAGCCCTGATTAGAACGCCCGAAGCGAGATCGAGTATGGATACTGTCCCTGTTGATAGTATATCACAAAGTAAAGAAAAAAGCAATACTTTTGATAAAAAATCTTTGGAAGATCGTCATGCCCTGCCGGAGGACGCCGACACGACCAAGCCCAAAAAGATCATGACGGTAGGCGAGGTCGAAAAGTTTATTGCAAACAATGCACGAGGCAAGGTTTACAGTAAAAAGAGCTCGTTTGATATCCTCGAACGGTTTATTGGCATTAACGAAATGAAAAAATCCGCCCTGCGAGAGCAGAGCGGATTTTATCTTTTTAATTAACCGAGTCTCTTTTCGAGAGCTGCAAGCTCCTCGTACATTTCTGCGGGAACTGCGTCGCCAACAAGCTCGTAGAACTTCTTGATATCTACGATATCTTCCTTCCACCAGTCTGCCTCTACTCTGAGAAGCTCCTTGATGGTTGCCTCGTCGATGTCAAGACCCTCAAGCTGGAGGTCTTCGATCTTCGGAACGTATCCGATAGCGGTTTCAACTGCGTCAACCTTGCCTTCGCAGCGATCAAGGATCCAGAGAAGAACTCTCATATTATCGCCAAATCCCGGCCAAATGAAGTTGCCGTTATCGTCGGTACGGAACCAGTTAACGTGGAAAATCTTGGGAGCGTTGGGGATCTTCTTGCCCATCTCAACCCAGTGTGCCCAGTACTCGCCCATGTTGTAGCCTACGAAGGGGCGCATTGCCATCGGGTCGCGGCGAACTACGCCGACTGCACCTGCTGCTGCAGCGGTAGTCTCGGAAGCCATGATGGATCCGACGAACGCGCCGTTGCGCCAGTTGAACGACTGATATACGAGGGGAGCGGTCTTTGCGCGTCTTCCACCGAATACGATAGCGGATACGGGAACACCGATGGTGCTATTGAACTCGGGAGAGATGCAGGGGCAGTTCTTTGCAAGTGCGGTGAAACGGGAGTTCGGATGTGCGCCTGCGGTTGCTGCCTTATTATTCTTATCGTACTTCTTGTAGTCCCAAGGATTGCCCTTCCAGTCGATAGCGTTAACGGGAGGATTATCGTTGAGGCCTTCCCACCAAACGGTGTTGTTATCGAGATCGTGAACAACGTTGGTGAAGATGGTGTCGCGCATAGTGGTTGCAAGCGCGTTGGGGTTGGACTTATCGTTAGTACCGGGAGCAACTCCGAAGAAGCCGTTCTCGGGGTTAACTGCATAAAGACGTCCGTCAGCACCGACTCTGAGCCATGCGATGTCGTCACCTACGCACCATACCTTATATCCCTTCTTTGCAAGGAATTCCGGAGGAATGAGCATAGCGAGGTTGGTCTTTCCGCAAGCCGAGGGGAATGCGGCA
>JAZOSN010000064.1:0-49054 GCA_045657105.1 Eubacteriales bacterium | reverse complement strand
GGCAAGATCTACGTAACACAGAATGCTTCCAACGGTCTTGTAAGCGCGGGCTGGTATTACACCGATGAAAGCGGTCGTTTCTATAACAACGAGTTCGTAACGGTCGGAGATTACATTTACTACTTTGTAAATGGCAAGGGAACCACGAACGGAGTACACGAGATAGGCGGTAAGCTTTATTGCTTCGATTCTCTCGGAAGAGTCAGAAAGAACGAAAACGGAAATAGAATTTACGTAACCGCATCTTCTTCAAATGAAATTGTTAGCGCAGGTTGGTATTATACCGATGAGAGCGGACGTTTCTATAACAATGAGTTTGTAACGATCGGAGAGTATACCTACTATTTCATTAACGGTCGCGGAATTTCGAGCGGAGTACACGAGATAGGTGATAAGTACTACTGCTTCGACTCGCTCGGAAGAGTAAGAAAGAACGAAATAGGAAAAGGAAGCTACTCACACGGAAAGGCGATCTTGGTAACTGATTTCAACGAGTACGAGCTTAACGGAAGCGGCTGGTACTACATCAACGAGGACGGAAGCTTCTGTCACAATCAGTTTGTAACTATCGGAGAAACCACGTACTATTTCATCAACGGCAGAGGAATCTCTAACGGAGTTCACGAGATAGGCGGTAAGCTTTACTGCTTCGATTCTCACGGACGACTCAGAAAGAATGAAAAAGGTCAGCGCATTTATATAACGCTTTCTTCGGCGAATGGCATCGTGAAAAGCGGTTGGCATTATACCGACGAGGACGGAGCGATAAAATAATTTTATAAATCGAAAGAGCAGTTCACGAACTGCTCTTTTCCTTTTCTTTTCTCCCAAAATTCACAAAATCACCTTGCATATTTCGAGCGATTATGATATACTGTAAAAAATATCGAAATTTGATAAGGAAAATATATACTATGAAAAAAGACGAGCTTATAGTACGCCTTACCGAAGGCTACGGAAATTGGGTTGCCGACGGCGATCGCTCTCAAAAATGTATGGGTAGAATGACCTCTGAGCTTTATCCGTACAGTTCTATGTTTTCCCCCGTGCAAATAAATTCCGTTACGGTCAAAAACCGTATAGTTATGGCTCCTATGGGCAATATCAATATGTGTGAGGAAACGGGACGCCCGAACGAAAAAATGCTTGCTTATTTCTTTGAGCGCGCAAAGGGCGGCGTCGGACTTATAACTACCGGTCTTGTGCCTGTTTCTTACGGCGTTGATCCGACGGTTTCCGAACCGGGAGGACTTTCCTATTTTCCGCGTATCGACCGTTCAAGGACCGTTCAGTCGGGTTGGCGCGATCTCGCGCAGGGAGTACATACCTACGGCGCAAAAATATTCGTGCAGCTCACCGCAGGACTCGGACGAGTCGGAAATCCTCAGTGCCTCGTGAACGAGCTTAAAATCCCGAAATCGGCGTCGTTTAATCCGAACTTTTATATGCCGCAGATCCCCTGTATTCCGCTCACCGACCTTGCGATAAATAAGATCGTAAAGAATATGGGGCAGGCTTCTGCCGACGCTATGGCATTCGGTATTGACGGAGTTTATCTCCACGGACATGAGGGCTATCTCCTCGATCAGCTCACAAATCCGGCGTTCAACCGCAGAAAGCTCGGTAAATACGCCGATTGGCAACGCTTTGGTATAGAGATAGTTAAGGAAATACGCCGCAGAACAGGCGATAATTACCCTATAATGTACCGAATAGATCTCTCCTGCGCGCTAAACGAAACGTACGGCGAGAATATGGAAAATATCTCTTCGCTCAAAAAGTTCACAAATGGCAGAAGCGTAGAAGAAACTCTCGATTATATGAAAAATCTCGTGGCGGCAGGCGTCGATATTTTTGACGTTGACCTCGGTTGCTACGATAACTGGTGGCTGCCGCATCCGCCGGCATCAATGCCGTCGGGCTGCTTCCTTGAAGTTGCAAAATGCGTAAAGGATTATTTTGAAGCAAACGAGATAGTGTCAAATGCAGGTGTCAAGGTTCCTGTGGTGGGAGTCGGAAAGCTCGGCTATCCCGACGTTGCAGAAAAAGCGCTACGCGACGGAATGTGCGATATGGTCATGCTCGGCAGACCGCTTCTTGCCGATCCCGAGTGGCCCAATAAGGCGTACTCGGGCAGGGTATCAGAAATATGCCCTTGTATCGGTTGTCAGGAGGGCTGTATAAACGAGTTTATTGACGGAGGACACCCTCAGTGCGCGGTAAATCCGAGAACTGCATTCGAGCATATTTTCCCAAGTATTCCCGATAAAGCTGAGAAGATCAAAAAGATCGCGGTCGTAGGCGCAGGACCTGCGGGGGCTACCTTTGCACTTGAAGCATCACGTCGAGGTCACGAGGTCACGCTCTTTGAAAAGAGCGATAAGATCGGTGGAAAACTGATATGCGGCTCTGTTCCGAAAAGCAAATTTGATTTTGACAATTACCGCATTTACATTGAAAATTCTGTACTGCCGGCATCTCGCGAGGGAAGAATAAAGCTCGCACTTAACTGCGAGATCACGCCCGAAAAGATAAAAGAGCTCGGCTTTGACTGTGTTGTTACCGCAGTCGGCGCAAGCTCGTTCCTGCCTCAGATAAAGGGCGCAGAGGGCGTTAAAACTATTGAGGCGAGCGAACTTCTTAATGATCCCGAAAAGATGGGAGATGCGAAAAATATCGTCATCGTAGGCGGCGGCAGCGTTGGCTGCGAAACTGCATATTGGCTCTCTTACGAGCATAGCAGAAACGTAACCGTTGTCGAGATGCTTCCGCACTTTATGGAAGGAGTCTGCACCGCAAACAGAGGACATCTGATCTATTACATGAAGAAAAGCGGCGTTCGCCTTATGAATATGACGAAGGTTACCTCGTTTGGCGAAAACTGTGTCAACGTGGCTCAGAACAAGCATAAGAACGTACCCGATCCGTATAACACTTGGCAGTGCGTGCTTCCCAAAAACGTAGTAAATCCGCTCGAAGCCAAAATAAAAGCGGAGTACGAAAGCGAAAGCATTCCGGCGGATCTCGTGGTATTTGCCACCGGCTCAAGGGCGGACAACAGACTTTTCTTCGAGCTTCAGAAGATCAACGCCGCAGACGAGATCTACAATATCGGAGATAGCTTTGAGAGTGGAAAGGTTCTCGAAGCGACACGTGCCGCTTTCAGACTTGCAAGGGAAATATAGAATATTTTCCGTAAAAAATGCAATACTCATCAAAAGAGGTAAGAAAATATGAAAATAACGCTTAATCCCGATGAGGAAATAGTCAAGATCGTAAAAGAGGGACTCGAAAAGAGCGGCGGATACTGTCCCTGTCGACGCGACAAAACTCCCGAAAACAAATGTATGTGCAAGGAATTTCGCGATCAGATAAAGGATAAAAGCTTTGAGGGCTTTTGCCACTGTATGCTCTATTATAAGTCGCTTGAAGACGATGCGTAAAGAAAGGACGTAAAATGGAAATAATCATAACTAAGGATAATTTCGAAAAAGAGGTAATAAACTCGGATATTCCGGTGCTCGTTGATTTCTGGGCTACCTGGTGCGGACCTTGCAGAATGCTCGCTCCCGTCATCGAGGAGATTGCCAAGGATTATGAGGGAAGAGTAAAGGTTGGCAAGATAAACGTGGACGACGAAAACGAGCTTGCGATCAAATTCGGCATAGCAAGTATCCCCACCGTGCTCCTGTTCAAAAACGGACAAATCGTAAGTAAGTCTGTCGGATACAATGCCAAATCTCACTTTGAGAATATGCTTTCCTGACACTGCTCGAATTAGTGAATATTGACAATAAAATAACGATGGCGTAGTGCAAGTTGCTCTGCGCCATTGTCATTTTGCACAAAAATTGCAACTTGTTATTGTCGAAAACCTACAAAACATAGATTGTGAAAAAACTTCCATAAAAACACTTGACATTTGATTTTTACGGTGCTACAATGTGCGTGAAATCAGAAATATAAGTGATTTCAAAAACGCGAAGACATACGAAAGGAGTAAAAATTATGAATATGTCAAACGTAGGAACTTTCCACAGATACAAGGTAGAGATCGACACTCTTGCTGATGTTCGTGAGTTTGTAAACATCGCAACGACCTGCAAGGGACAGCTTCTTCTTGAAAGCGGTGACAATTTCAAGGTCAACGCCAAGAGTTTGCTGGGTGTTATTATCGCAAAGAAACTCGACTGGAACGATATGACGCTCCTTGCCGAGGAAGAGTGCTATACTAAATTCGAGCGCTTTATCGCGGACTAATACCTCTGACCAAGGTCAGGCGAAAACAAGAGCCAAGCAAATTTGGCTCTTTACATAGATTCAGGGAAGTGAACTCTATCTTCCTTACGGAAAATTCCACAGCGGCGAAAAATCGCCGCTGTTTTTTTGTAAAAAAATAAGACGCCCGAAAGGACGTCTTATTTCAAGTTATATAGCGATTTACTGAGCCGCCTCGATGATGACTGCGAAATCGTCGGGCTTGAGCGATGCTCCGCCGATGAGTCCGCCGTCGATGTTGTCCATCGCGAGAAGCTCTGCTGCATTTCCGGCGTTCATAGAACCGCCGTACTGAATTATGGTCGTACGTGCTACCGGCTTGCCGTATTTTGCGGCAATTACGTTTCTGATGAGCTTGCAGACCTCATCTGCCTGCTCGGCAGTAGCGGTTTTGCCGGTCCCGATAGCCCATACAGGTTCGTAAGCGATGATAACGCGCTTCATCTGCTCGGGAGTTACGTCGAGCAGTGCAAGCTTGGTCTGACGTGCAACAACTTCTTCGGTAATGCCTTGTTCACGCTCTTTGAGGTTTTCTCCAACGCACACGATAGCGGTAAGTCCTGCTTCGAGAGCTGCCTTGGTGCGAAGGTTTACAGTTTCGTCGGTCTCGCCGAAATACTGTCTGCGCTCGCTGTGACCGATGATTACGTATTTTGCTCCCGCATCTACGAGCATATCCGCCGAGATCTCGCCGGTGTATGCGCCGCTCTTTGCAAAGTGTACGTTCTGTCCGCCGACTTTAACGGCAGTTCCTGCGCAAAGCTTTGCAACGATAGGGAGGTCGATTGCGGGGACACAAACTACAATGTCACAGCCGCGGTTGTTTTTAACTTTTTCGTAAAGCGTGCCTACGAAGTTTTTTGCTTCCGAGGGGGTCATATTCATTTTCCAGTTGCCTGCGATGACCATTCTTCTTTTAGATCCCATTTTTAATTATCCATCCTTGGTTTGAAAAAAAGTATTTTGCGATTGTTTTTTTATTATTTGTTGTTGAGAGCTGCGATTCCGGGAAGCTCAAGTCCTTCGAGGAATTCAAGCGATGCGCCGCCGCCGGTCGAAACGTGAGTCATGCGATCGGCATATCCGAGGTTTTCAACTGCTGCTGCCGAGTCGCCGCCGCCGATTATCGAGATAGCATTACTCTCTGCAATCGCCTTAGCGACTGCACGTGTGCCGCCTGCGAAGTTTTCCCACTCGGAAACTCCCATAGGTCCATTCCAGATAACGGTGCCTGCGTCCTTGATGTAGCTTGCAAAAAGCTCGCGGGTCTTTTCGCCAACGTCGAGGCCCATCCAATCTGCGGGAATCTTATCCGAATCAACGAATGCAAACTCGGTGTTTTCGTCATATTCCTTACCGATAACGTTGTCAAGCGGGAGAAGGAAGTTTACGCCCTTCGCCTTTGCCTTTGCCATAAGCTCTTTTGCAAGATCGAGCTTGTCGTTTTCGCAGATCGAGGTACCGATGTCGAGGCCCTGTGCCTTGAAGAAGGTGTAAGCCATACCGCCACCGATGATAAGAGTGTCAACCTTCTCGATAAGGTTGTTGATAACGCCGATCTTGTCAGAAACCTTTGCGCCGCCGAGGATAGCGATGAAGGGACGCTTGGGATCTTCAAGAGCCTGACCCATAACAGAAATTTCCTTCTGAATGAGGTATCCGCAAACTGCGGGGAGATAGTCTGCAACGCCTGCGGTCGAAGCGTGAGCACGGTGTGCGGTTCCGAACGCGTCGTTTACGTAGATCTCAGCCATAGAAGCGAGCTCTTTTGCGAAATCAGGATCGTTCTTTTCCTCTTCCTGATGGAAACGAACGTTTTCGATGATAAGGATCTCGCCGCCTTTAAGAGCAGCTGCCTTAGCCTTGGCGTCAGCGCCGATAACGTCGCTTGCCATGATAACGTTCTGTCCGAGAAGCTCTGCGAGCTTTTCTGCAACGGGCTTCAGCGAGAACTTAACTACGTCGCCCTTTGCCTTTTCGAGAGCGGCTGCGGTAGCATCTGCCTGCTCAGCCTCGGGGAGAGCGGCGATCTTCTTTGCTTCCTTCTTATCAAGCTTAAGAGTTTCGTTGAAAATGTTGTGGGGACGTCCCATGTGAGAGCAGAGAATAACTGCCGCGCCCGCGTCAACGAGATACTTGATGGTGGGAATAGCGCCTACGATACGCTTGGTATCGGTGATAACGCCGTCCTTCATAGGAACGTTGAAATCACATCTTACGAGAACCTTTTTGCCTTTGACGTCGATATCTTCGATCGTCTTTTTGTTATACATTGACATAAAATGCACCTCTCAAATAAATTTTATTTTTGATCGATACTAATATTATCATAAAAGGCGGAAATTATCAAGAGTTTTTCCGCAAATTTCCTATAAAATCTACATTTTCTGCATATCTACTTAAAAATAATCAACGAAAATGATATTTTTATAACAAAATCACAACAAAGAATAAGTCGTACTGCCTACAAAAGTAAAGTGGAGGAAAGGGGATTTTTGTCCGTTTTCAAAAGAAATAAAAAAACACCTTGGTAAAATACATCTGCATTCTAAGGAAAGGCGGTAAAGTGATATTGAAAAAATACGATTTTCTGCTTTCGAAAGCGAACGAAGCGGAAAATGTAGCGCCTATGACTAACAAAACTCACCGGAATATTTGGTCGTCTGGTGGTTTTTTCGGGCAGTAAACTGCGTTTTTCTGTGAATAATCGCTTTTTGAGTGGAATATAATGGTAAAAGCGAACAAATTTTCAGTATGCCGAAGAACAATGTAAAAATATGTTTTTATGTTGGATAATTTTTTAAAAAAAGTGGAAATTACTCGGACGAAAGCTTTCCGTTTGCCTTGACAGTCGGTGGTTTTCATCTTATAATGAGTGTAACGAAATGGAGCGAAAGGGAGTGAAATGGCTCGGAATGGAAGAATTAGAACTGTTTCAGAGTATGCTTGGTATCCACAAACATACCATAGATTCCAAAAAGAGAATAATACTTCCGTCTGAGTACAGATCTTTCCTCGGTACACAGGTGGTCATATCGAAATCCACCGATAAGTGCATCAAGGTATTTTCCATTTCCGCGTGGAAGGCACTCGATGAGAAGATAAAGGCGCTTCCTTCCGAAGAGCTCAGAGTGCTTCGCAGATGGCTGTATGCAAACTCGAAGCTTGCCGAGATAGATTCGCAGGGAAGAATAGCGATACCTCAGCACCTGTGCGAATATGCAGGACTTGAAAAGAACGTCGTTACGCTCGGTGCAGGCGACTACGCCGAAATATGGAGCGAAGAGGAATACCTCGGGGGCGACGTCGAGGTCACAAACGAGAGTATAAGAGATATGCTTTCCAAGAATAACCTCTAAGCGTATCGGATAAGGAAATTTATTGTAACATGAGTAGCGAAATTTGTCAAGAATTTTCTCATTTTTCTGTTATGTTAAATGAATGTATCGATGCGCTCGATATAAAACCGGACGGCATATACGTCGATTGTACGACCGGCGGTGCAGGTCATAGCATAAAGATAGCTGAAAAGCTTGAAAACGGAAAGGGCAGACTGATCTGTCTTGATCGCGATGAAGAGGCGATCGCGGCGGCAAGCAAAAGACTTGCTCCTTACTCGGGAGTAGTTACTATAATAAGAAGCAATTTCTCCGAGGTCGGAGAGGTGATAAGAGGTCTTGGTATCGAAAAGATTGATGGAGCTCTTATAGACCTTGGCGCATCTTCCCATCAGTTCGATTCGCCTGATAGAGGTTTTTCGTACAGATTCTCAGGCAGACTCGATATGAGAATGGATAACAGGGACAAGCTTACCGCTTATGATATAGTGAACACATTTTCCGAGTCTGAAATAAAAAAGATCATTTACGAATACGGCGAAGAGAGATTTGCTCCGCGAATCGCTTCCGAAATTATAAAGGAAAGAGAAATATCTCCGATAGAAACCACGGACAAGCTCGTTGAAATAATAAGACGTGCAGTTCCGATGGCGGCTCAGAGAGATGCAGGACACCCTGCAAAGAGAACCTTTCAGGCACTTCGAATAGCGGTGAACAACGAGCTTGATATAATAGCTCCGACGCTCCGAGTGCTTTGCGAGCTTCTTAATAAAGAAGGAAGAATAGCAGTGCTCACCTTCCATTCTCTCGAAGACAGGATAGTAAAGCAGACCTTCTCGGAGCTTTCGAGCGGTTGTACCTGTCCACCGTCGTTTCCGATGTGTGTGTGCGGTAAAAAACCGATGATAAGACCGCTTAGCAGAAAGCCTTTGCTGCCGAGTAGTCAGGAGCTTGAAATAAATAACCGTTCACATAGCGCAAAGCTCAGAGCGGCAGAGAAGCTTTTATAACTTAAAAACAAAAATTACAGATACTTAGAAAGGATTGCCTTTTACATATAAAGGCGCGGTTTATTAAGATGAAGTCGTTTGATGAATTCGGATTTGAGAAAAGATCGAATACTACTGAAAATAATAACACTCCTGCTATGGATGATTTCATCACCCGCCGCAAGAAAGGCAGTGAAGAAGCAAAGCAGGAAACACGCGAGGTTGCCAAGGTGGACGAGCCGAGCGAGAGCAGAGAGATCTCTGTCGCCTGCGCGGGCAGTGAAATGACCGTTATGTCGATAAAGGGTAGTAAGAACCGCGAGATCACAAAGCCCACTGAGGTCAAAAAGAATATATTTGCAACCGACAACGTGCTCGAAAAGAAGAAAAAGAAATTCCCCGTAAGAGCGGTGATGGTTTTCGTATCGGTTTTCGCACTTGCTTTCCTTATAATAAATCAGTACGTTCTTATCAACGAGTACTCCAAGGGAATAGCAAGCATGCAAAATACCATAAAGAGCCTTGAAGCCGATCTCGAACAGTGTGAAACCGAGCTCGTCGTAAAGAATAAGAACGTAGAGGAGTATGCAAAGACTCACGGAATGATAAGCGACAAGGACGGTCAGGGCGAATACGTCGAGATCACCTCGCAGGATACCATTGAGGTTTATGAGTCTGAGGACGACTCTTCTAGTAGCCTTGCATCGATAGTTATGTCCGCACTTGGCGAGAACATACTTCGCGCTTGGAATACTTTGACGGGTGTCGAATAAAATGAAGTATAAACTTTTTGAGAGTGAGGCTGAACGGCTTTGCTCTCAAATTGTTGCTTTTTGGAGAAAATAACTGCCGAAAAAACGATAATATCCGACGTTTTCGGAGAAAAAACAACAGGAGAGAACAGATGGAAAAGGAACGCCTTCGCAGAATTTCACGTAGAGGAACAGTTCTGTTTATAATAATATTTTTATGTGCGATCTGCGTGTCGGCAAAGCTTTTTTCGATGCAGGTCAACGAATATCAGTATTACCAGAATAAGCTTATAAATAACATTCAGCAGGAATATTCGATAAGCGCAGACAGAGGAATGATATACGACAGTAATATGACTCCTCTTGCTATAAACGTAACTACATACCGAATTTTTATAGATCCGGTTGCAATACAGAGCGGATCAAGCGCAGGAGGTGCCGAGGAAACTGCGGCGCTTATTGCCGACGGTCTTTCGGAGATCGTCGGAGTCGATCGCGATACAGTGTATAAAAGAGCCCTCAGAAAGGGCAGTAAGGACGAAACCATAAAGCGTAAGGCGGACGAGGAGCTTGCCGAAAAGGTAAGAGCGTTCATCTCGAAATACGGACTTTCGAGAAAGATATATCTCCAAGCAACTCCCGTAAGATACTATCCTTACGGCGGTCTTGCCGCAAACGTAGTCGGCGTTATGGGTACCGATAAAGGTCTGCTCGGTATTGAGTACAGCTATAACAGCTACCTCGAAGGAACACCGGGTAGATATATCGTAACGAGAAACGCGCAAAGCGCTGAAATGCCCGATGATTACGACTATTACGTTGATGCCGAGGACGGGCTCAGTGCGGTTCTCACCATCGACGTTAATATACAGAGAATGCTCGAAAAGCAGCTTGAAGACGCCTTCAAAAACGGTAAAGGCGGAGAGCCGTCTATCGGACTCGTTATGAACGTCAAAACAGGCGCTATACTTGCTATGGGACAGTACCCGAGCTTCAATCTTAATTCTCCGTATACTCTCGGAGATACGCTTTTTGCCGATAAGCTTGCAGCCACAGGATATGAAAACGGCACGAGTCAGTATAACGAAGCGCTCTGGACTCAGATATATTCGATGTGGAATAACAGATCGGTGAGCTATCTTTACGAGCCGGGATCGACTATGAAGGTAATGTCTACTGCCGCCGCACTTGAAGAGGGTGTTATAAGCTTTAACGACACTATGTCGTGCAGAGGAAGCCTCAAATTCTCGGACGGCACGATAATTCACTGCCATAACAGATACGGACACGGAACCAAGACCTTCGCAAAGCTTCTTCAAGCCTCTTGTAACCCTGCTATGATGCAGGTCGGTGCAAAGCTTGGAAAAACGAAATATTATCAGTATTTTTCAAATTACGGATATACTTCAACGACCGGAATAGACCTTCCGGGTGAATCTCGCGGACTTTACGTCGCACAATCGGGATTTAACGAGGTCGAGCTTGCTTGTTACAGCTTCGGTCAGACCTTTAAGACCACGCCCCTTCAACACGTTACCGCTCTTTCCGCGGTTGCAAACGGCGGATACGTCGTTGAGCCGTACGTCGTAAGCGCGCTTATAGACTCAAACGGAAACGAGGTGGTAAAGCACGAGGTCACCACAAAGAAAAAGGTGCTCAGCTCCCATACTTGCGAGCTTCTTCTCGAAGTTCTCGAGCAGGGTGTATCGGGAGGCGGCGCGGCTAAGAACACCTACGTTGCAGGATATAGGATAGCAGGAAAAACGGGAACCTCGGAAAAACGCGACAAAGTCAATCCCGTTACAGGTAAAAAGGACTATCGAGTCGGATCCTGTATAGCGATCGCACCTGCCGACGATCCCGAAATAGTCGTTCTGCTTATGGTCGACGAGCCGGGAACGAACAACAAGTACGGCGGAACTGTCGCTGCACCTTACGTTTCACTGCTTCTTTCCGAGCTTCTGCCTTATCTCGGCGTAGAGCGAAATTACAGTAGCAGCGAGATGAACAGAATGGTTATCAGCATAGCTAACTATAAGGGAACCTCTGTGGATAGCGCGACTGCGGCGATCAGAAAGCTCGGTCTTTCTTATGAGGTGATCGGTGACGGCGATACCGTAACCAATCAGATCCCTGCATCCGGAACAAAGATAACCAAGATAAACGGAAAAATAATACTTTACACGGGAGGCTCCACCGAAACGAGATACGTGACGGTTCCGAATCTTGTCGATCAAACGGCGGCAAACGCGATCAAGCAGCTTGCCTCGCTCGGACTTAACGTTCTTATAGAGGGATCGACGAACTACGATGAGGGTGTCGGTGCGATAGTTATGTCGCAAAGCCACGAGGCGGGAACCCGTATCCAACAGGGCGCCGTTATTACCATACGGTGCCAGCATATGGACAGTACCGATTAAAAAGTCATTTTAAGGAGGTAAAAGATGTACGTAAATATGAAGATAAAGGATCTTCTCTGCGGAGCAAACGTTCTCGATATGGGTGCTGCCGCAGACATCGAGATCAGTGGAGTTACGGCGAATAATTCTAAGATAGATAAGAATTTCGCGTTCGTCGCGGTTGCGGGAACGAGATTTGACGGACATAGCTTTATTGCCGATGCGGCAGAGAAGGGTGCAGTCTGTGCTATCGTGGAATATATCCCCGAAAATTGCCCGATCCCCTGTGTCGTCGTTGATAATACGCGTCTTGCCTCCTCTTATATTTTCTCGAACGCTTACGGGAATCCCGAAAGATCTATGAAAATAGTGGGTGTTACCGGAACGAACGGAAAAACGAGTACCGTTTTTATGCTCGAAAAAATATTCTCCGATGCGGGATACCGCACGGGACTTCTCGGAACGGTAAAGAATATGTGGTGCGGCAAGGTGCACGAGTCGGCTATGACGACTCCCGTTCCTGAGGATCTTTACGAGATGTTTGCTCAGATGCGAAACGACGGAGTCGAATATCTCTTTATGGAAGTTTCCTCGCATTCGATAGCTCTCGGAAGAGTAGCACCGCTCAGATTTGAGCTTGGAATATACACAAACCTCACCCCAGAGCATCTCGATTTCCACGGCGATATGGAAGATTACGGCAAGACCAAGGAAAAGCTTTTCGAAAATTCAAAAATCGGACTTTTTTGCTCGGATAATGAATATACTCTCGCTTCCGCGAAGAAAAATATCTGTGAGAGCTATACCTTCGGTATAGATAACGAAAGCTTCTTTAAGGCTCAAAACGCCGATTTTTCTTCGGTGAAGGGAATAAAATACACTCTCGTATCGCAAAACGGAATGAGTCTTGACATAGAGAGCTCTATGGCGGGAAAATTCAGCGTTTATAATACGATGGGTGCGCTTGCCGCCGCAATACTGCTCGGCATAGACGGCACTGCGGCTGTGAGGGCGATAAAGAATTTTGCGGGAGTTCCGGGAAGAATTGAAAGACTTACCCCCGAAGATATGCCGTTCTCGGTATTTTCGGATTACGCTCATTCTCCCGACGCTCTTGAAAATATACTTACTACTCTCATTAAAAGTAAAAAAGAATCTCAAAAGCTTACCGTACTGTTCGGTTGCGGCGGCGACAGAGATCGCACGAAGCGTCCGATAATGGGAAAAATTGCGACCGAGCTTGCGGATCTCGCTATCATAACAAGCGATAATTCGCGAAGCGAAGAGCCGATGGATATAATAAACGAGATACTTACCGGAATAAATAAGGATAATTTCAAGGTCATATGCTCTCGCCGCGATGCGATAGCATACGCGGTCGAAAACGCGGTAGACTCAGAGATAATTCTCGTCGCAGGTAAGGGACACGAAAATTATGAAATAACCAAAGATGGAAAACACCCCTTTGATGAAAAGGGTGAGGTCTTTAAGGCAGTAAAAAAGAGATACGGAGATAAATATTCTTTTTAACTGAGAAAGGGAAAAACGATGGTAGCTGACATTAAAGGAACTCTTCTTTTGAGCGAAATAGCAGAAATGGCTTCCGGAAGCCTTTACTGCAATATAGATAAAGACACCGAAATAAAGGCGGTAACTACCGATTCGAGAGTCAAAGTAAGCTCCGGTCTTTTCGTTGCGCTCGTCGGAGAAAAATTCGCCGGACACGATTATCTTGAAAAGGCGTACGAAAACGGAGCGGTCTGCGCGCTCGTTGACCGTATTCCGAAGGATACGAAGCTTTCCTATATTGTAGTTGAGGATACTAGAAAGGCTCTCGGAAAAGTAGCGAGAGCGTTTAAGGATAAGCTCAGTCCTCTGACCGTCGCAGTTACCGGAAGTATCGGCAAAACGACGACTAAGGAGTTTATCTACGCCGTTCTCAGTGAAAAATACAAGACTCTCAAAACCGAGGGCAATTTCAATAACGATATAGGACTCCCGATGACTCTTCTCGGACTTTCGCCCGAAAACGATGCAGCAGTTCTTGAAATGGGAATGAATCATTTCGGAGAGATAGAGTATCTCTCGAAAATAGCCTCGCCAAATATTGCGGTCATAACCAATATTGGAAGATCGCATATCGAAAATCTCGGCTCGCGCGAAGGTATCCGCGATGCGAAGCTTGAAATCAGAAAAGGAATGCGTCACGACGGTATTTTGATACTTAACGGCGACGAGCCTCTTCTTGAAGATATAGACGGCGCACTGTACGTCGGAGAAGAGAACAGGGAATCAAACTATCTCATCGAGAATGTTATTGAGGGCGAAAACGGCTCTGCTTTTGACCTTGTCATATACGGCGAGAGAGTCGAGAGTATAACCATTCCTGCTATCGGACGCCACAACGTAATGAACGCGGCGTTTGCTTTTGCAGTCGGTACTGCGGCAGGTATGGGAGAATTTGAGATCCGACGCGGTCTTATGAACTTTAAAAATACCGGTATGCGCCAGAATATATATCAGGCGCACGGCAGAACCATAATTGCAGACTGCTATAACGCTTCGCCCGAATCGGTGAAGGCGGCTCTTAAAGTGCTTTCCTCGACTGCAAGCAGACAGGGCGCAAGAAGGGTTGCCGTTCTCGGAGATATGAAGGAGCTTGGCAGTTATTCTGCCGAGGCACATATCGAGGTGGGCGCAGAGGCGGTCAAAAACGGTGTTGACCTTCTTTTTACCGTAGGCGAGCTTGCGCTCGACATTGCGGCGTCTGCATCAAACTGCGGAATGAAGAATATATTTGCTTTTGAGAGCGTTGATTATAAGGAGATCGCCGCATCGGTAATGTCAAATACAAAAGAGGGCGACGTTATTCTTTTCAAGGCAAGCAGAGCTATGGCGCTTGAAAAGGTGATCGAGGCGCTTGGATAAATCGGAAAATATACAAGGATAAGAAAAGGGAAGAGGAGGAAAATTAAAATGTTGATCTGTTTTTTTATCACCGCGGTAGCTACATTTGTTCTTACCGCCCTTCTTTCGAGGATACTCATACCAAAGCTCAAAAGTCTTAAAGTAGGACAAAAGATCCTTGATATAGGTCCGAGATGGCATAAAAATAAAGAGGGAACGCCTACGATGGGCGGAATAGCCTTCATTATTGCGAGTATCGCAGTTTTTGCAGTTGTTCTTCCGATCGCATATTTCAGCGGACTCGTTGAAAACGTGACTAAGATCGTTATCTGCTTCCTGTTTGCAGTTTCAAACGGAATTATCGGAATAATTGACGACAGAGCAAAGATATTCAAAAAGCAGAACGAGGGACTTACGGCTCCTCAGAAATATCTGCTTCAACTCGTTTGTGCAGGACTTTTCATCTTCTTTATGGCGATAAGCGGATCTGTTACCACCGAGGTTTATATTCCCTTTATAAACAAAACGTGGGATATGGGTTGGTTCTACTACGTGTTCTCGCTCATTCTCATAACCGGATTTGTAAACAGTGTAAATCTGACTGACGGACTTGACGGTCTTGCATCGAGCGTAACCTTCGTGGTCGGCGGATTTTTCGCACTTGCCGCATTTGCCTGCGGAAAGAGCGAGCTTTCGCTCATATCCGGACTCGTTATAGGCGCAGTCCTCGGATTTCTCGTTTATAACTTTTATCCCGCAAAGATATTTATGGGCGATACGGGATCGCTTTATCTTGGAGGTATGGTTGTCGCGATGGCATACCTGCTTGATAATCCGATGATAATTTTCCCCGTCGGTATAATATATCTCGCCGAAACGTTTTCGGTAATACTTCAAGTTACATATTTCAAGCTTACACACGGAAAACGTCTTTTCAAAATGACTCCTATTCACCACCATTTTGAAAAGTGCGGTTGGGGCGAGGTTAAGGTCGTGTTTGCCTTCTCGCTCGTTACGCTTGTTTTCTGCATTATTGCTTGGTTTGGACTTGAAATTCCGAGAGCATAGTTGTATAATATAGTTTAACATTGAAATAGGGCAGTAGATCTGCGGAAAGGAGAGCGACCTTGAAAAAATTAAAGAAGCTGTGGAAAATTTTGTCCGCAGAACTTAAAAAGAAGCGTAAAAAATCAAAGAAGCCTACCGAGCTTACCGCAGTGGAAAAGTCGGGTGAAACGGCGCTCGCTACTCCGTCCGCAGAGATCAAACGTCCCAAGGTCAGCGCCGCGCCGGTATCGTCAAACGTCTATACCTACGTTCACGGATTTGACCGTCCGATGTTTATAATAATACTGCTCCTTTCCTTTTTCGGACTTGTAATGGTGTATTCGTCGAGCTACGTTTACGCTCTTACATATATGGGAAACAGTGCGCATTTTGCGATACGTCAGGCGATCTTTTTGGCGATAGGTATCGGCATAATGCTCATTATAACCATGTTCGGATACAAGATAATAAAGTTCGGGGCAATACCTGCCTACCTTGGTGCTCTGCTGCTTCTTTTGCTTGTTCTTATCATAGGAGTTTCCGAGGGTGATGCGAAAAGATGGATATATATAGGTCCTATCTCTTTCCAGCCGTCAGAGCTTATGAAAATAGCTATGATACTTATGGTCGCTTTGGTGTCCGATGTGTTCAAAACTAAGATACAGACAAACGTACGTACCGCAAAGGCTTTCTGGATCTCAAGTGGACTCGGAACCTTTCTTCCTGCGGGAATAATAGGCGTTTCCTGCCTGCTTGTCCTGCTTGAAAACCACCTTTCGGGTGCAATTATTCTTTTTCTTATCGGATTTTCTATTCTTTGGAGCAACGGCTCAAAAAGCATCTGGCCCATCACCTTTACCCTCATAGCGATCGGTGTGGTCGCATTTGTAATATTTGCCGTAAGTAATCATCCGGAGGAGGTAAAGGCGGCCGTTCCGAACTATATGTTCGTTCGTATCGATAGCTGGCTTCATCCCGAAAATTACAGTGCCAGAGATGAGCTCTGGCAGACTATCCAAGGTCAGATAGCAATAGGCTCAGGCGGATTTTTCGGACGCGGCTTCGGTCAGAGTCTGCAAAAGCATCTTTTCGTTTCGATGCCTCAGAACGACTTTATATTCGCGATAGTTTGCGAGGAAATGGGATTTATCGGAGCAGTTACCGTTATAGGTCTTTATATCGCCTTCGTAGCGCGCGGACTGCATATAGCAAGAAATGCTCCCGACGTTTTCTGTGCGGTCACCGCGACCGGAATTTCGGCTCACGTCGGACTGCAAGCGCTTCTTAATATCGCGGTCGTTACCGGACTTATCCCGAATACCGGAATTTCACTTCCGTTTTTCAGTGCGGGAGGCTCGTCGCTTATATTCCTGTTTATAGAAATGGGAATACTGCTCTGTATATCGAAATATACTCCCGTTTACGAATCCACTCCCAAAAAACGAATGCAATCAAGGCAAAAATCTGAAAGGTAATAAACGACTATGAAAGTTGTAATGACCGGCGGAGGAACCGCAGGACACGTAAACCCCGCGCTCAGTATTGCGGGCATAATAAAGAAATACGAGCCCGACAGTCAGATAGAATTTATCGGAACTAAAAAGGGACTTGAATATAAGCTTGTTCCGAGAAACGGCTATAAGCTTCACAGAATACTCGTTCTCGGACTTAAAAGAAGCCTTCACCCACAGAATATAGCGGCGGCAGTATTTGCCTGCACATCTTATATAAAGAGCAGGGCACTGCTTGCTAAAATAAAGCCGGATATCGTTATCGGAACGGGCGGATACGTCACTTGGCCGGTCGCAAGTGCGGCGGCAAGTCTTGGTATTCCTTGCGCTCTTCACGAGGCAAACGCCGTTCCCGGCTTTGCCGTAAAGATGCTTAAAGATAAAGCGGACGTGGTTTTCGTGAATTTCAAGGAAACCGGTAAATATCTCGGTAGCGAAAAGGCACAGGTCATACATACGGGAATGCCGATAAACAGTCTTTTCCGCACTATGACAAGAGATGAGGCAAGAAAAAAACTCGGAGTTGAGGGAAAATATAAATATACGATACTCTCCTTCGGCGGAAGCCTCGGCGCGGCGCATCTCAACGAAGCGGTCGTTGAATTTATGGACAGATACGTTTCAAAGCACCCTGAGATCTGCCATATTCACTCGGCAGGCTCGCGCAATAATGAAGGAGCCTTCAAGGCGTTCAAGGAAAAAGGACTTGAAAAATATCCTAACTGTAAGCTCGTGGAATATATCTACGATATGCCTGAGCAGATGCTTGCATCGGATATAGTCATATGCAGAAGCGGAGCTTCTACTCTTGCAGAGCTTGCTTCGATAGGAAAGCCCTCTGTGCTCGTGCCCTCGCCGCACGTTACAAACGATCAGCAGTATAAAAATGCAAAGCTTCTTGCAGATAAGGGCGCGGCGGTCGTTATGCGAGATAACGAGCTTACCGCAGAACGTCTTGAAAGTGAAATATCAGATCTTTTCTCAAATCCCGAAAAGCTTAAAGCTATGGGCAAAAACGTCAGAGCCTTCGCGGTTGACGACGGAGATGAGATCATCTATAAAAAGATAAAAGAGCTCTCTAAGACTTAAATTTCAGAAGATAAAATAAAGGATTTTCGGTATGGATCAAAACGAGGAAAAAACTCGTCCGTCACCGCGTGACAGGGCGAAAATATTCAGCGCAAAAAGCCATCGGCAAAGACTCAGAATAGCCACCAGAGCGGCATATTTCGTTATAGTCGTGCTCGTTCTGCTCTTAGTGCTCTTTCTGATAGCTAAGACCTTTTTCTCGATAGACAGCGTTATAGTGAATATGACGGTTTACGAGGAACAGAATTACGACGTAAGCACCGTTCGAAAGGCGAGCGGAGTTTTAGAGGGTGATATACTGTTCTTTGCTAACAAGAAGGAAATAGAGGAGAGTATTAAAACATCTCTTCCGTTTGTCGATTCGGTCAGTATCAAAAAGGAATTTCCGAGTACGCTCACGATAAATATCGTCGAGGAAAAAGAGAATTTTTATTTCGAGTACGACGGAAGATACTTCGTTATCTCCTCGGGACTGAAAGTGCTTGCGCTTTTCGAGGGTGAAACCGAGCTTAAAGCGGCACCGTATTACAGTAAGCTTATTCAGATTCTCATTGACGATGTCAAGCAGGTCGAAACGACAAAAACGATAGTCTTTTTCGATGATCAGTCGCATAGACGAAGCGAAAAAGTCCTGTCCCTTATATGTGCAAGCTCGCTTTACGAGAAAATAACGAGCATAGATATATCCGAGCTTTACGATATTAAAATAGTTTACGATAACAGAATAAATATCTTTCTCGGAGAGCATAACGAGGAGTTTGCGAAGAAGCTTATCAATTCAAAGAGTATAATTGACAGACATAGCGATACTGCCAAGGGATATATAAATATGTATAATTGGGACAAGGCTACGGCGGTTATAGAATAAAATTCGTAAAATCGTCGGTTTTAGTTCAAAAAAGAGCTAAAAAATGTAAAAAAACTGTTAATAATCTGTCGAAAGCATTGAAATATTGAATAAATAAATTTATTATATAAGAAGTAGCGTAAATCGCTAAAACAGGCGAAGTTTTAAAATTAAAGTTCATAATAAAAGTTCGGGAGGAACATAAGAAATGACAAATGCAGCATTTGAAAACGTTGTAATCAACGAAGAAGAGGAAACTGATTTCACGATCAAGATCAAGGTAATCGGCGTCGGCGGCGGCGGAAACAACGCTGTCAACAGAATGATAGAATCAGGAGTTAAGAACGTTGAGTTCATCGCAATTAACTCCGATAAGGTTGCGCTTCAGAAGTCTAAGGCAACTACCAAGGTTGCTATCGGTGAAAAGCACACCAAGGGACAGGGCGCAGGCGGCAACCCTGAGGTTGGTTGCAAGGCGGCAGAGGAAACTACCGAGGAAATCGCGGCAGTTCTCAAAGGCGCAGATATGGTATTCATTACCGCAGGTATGGGCGGCGGAACCGGAACGGGCGCAGCTCCCGTTATCGCAAAGCTTGCTCGCGAGATGGGCATTCTTACCGTTGCAGTTGTTACTAAGCCCTTCGCTTTCGAGCAGAAGAGAAGAATGACTCATGCAGAGGCAGGAATTGCAAAGCTCAGCGAAAACGTTGACTCGCTCCTTGTTATCCCCAACGAAAGACTCAAACAGCTTTCGCAGAACAAGATCACCTTCCTTAATGCATTTGCAGAAGCTGATAACGTTCTCAAGCACGGCGTACAGAGCATCTCCGATCTTATCACTGAGTTCGGTGTTATCAACCTTGACTTTGCAGACGTTACTACCGTTATGAAGGATGCAGGCTTTGCTCACATGGGCGTTGGCGCATCGAGCGGTAAGGACAAGGCAGAGGAAGCAGCAAAGCTCGCTATCTCCAGCCCGCTTCTCGAAACCTCTATTTCGGGCGCACACGGTATTCTCGTTAATATCACCGCATCTCCTGACATCGGACTCGACGAGATGGATATTGCTACCAATATGATCACTCAGGAAGCTCATCCCGACGCTACCATCATTTGGGGTGCTAATATCGACGAGAGCCTCAACGATGAGATGCGTATCACCGTAATCGCGGCAGGCTTCAATAAGGATAAGAAGGCTTCCGAGGAAGTTGAAGAAAGTGTTTCCGCAGAGAGCGAAAGCGATAACGGCGAAGAAGATTTCGGCGTACTCGTTGACCTCTTCACCAAGAAGAAATAAGCAAGACTAAATAAAAGCAGATGCCTCGGCATCTGCTTTTTGTTTTTCTTTTTTGAAAAAAGACTTGAAAAATGCGGAAAATATGCTATAATGCAGTTGCAGCGTGTAGCTTAACGGCGTAAGTCCAGTTGTAAGCTATACGCCTTTTTATTACTTTTTTGTCTGCTTCGAAGGGCTCTCTTATGGGTAAATGTAAGTATAAAGTAGGGGAGTACGTTGTTTACGGCTCAAACGGAATTTGTAAGATAAACGATATTAAGGATATGACTCTTTCGCCGATAATCGGGGAGAGAAATTACTACGTCCTTGAATAGATAAATGCAAGGTCGTCAACGATCTATGTCGCTACCGATAACGAAACGCTCTGCGCGAAAATGCGCTACGTTCTCAGTGAAAAAGCGATACTCGCTATTCTTCGCGGAGTAAAGAACAGTAGCATAAATTGGATAGACGACAGAAAAACGCGCGTACAGTCCTTTTACGATATTCTTCATAACGGCTCGCACGAGGAGCTTCTGCTTATGATAGGTTGTATATATCTTAAAGGCAGAGAGCTTTCCGAGATTGGTAAACGCCTGTCGGATTCGGATTCGGGCATTCTTCGCTCGGCGGAAAAGATCGTTCGCGAGGAATTCGCTTTCGCTCTCGGTGTTGAGGGTGAAAAGGTCGGCGAGTTTATTCGCGCAGAGCTCGGAATTGAGCCTGTGAGCGACTTTTGACGTCGGTGCACACCCTTTCCCTGTAAAATAGAATAAAGTCGAAACAAGAAGAAAAAACGAACTCACAGGAGTTCGTTTTTGTTTTATTATTTATCAGATGAGCTAAGCTTTATAGTAACGTCGCAACGCTCATCGGTCACGTTTGTAAGCGTGATAACGTCACCTGCGGAAAACACGTACTCCACGCTTCCGTTTTCGTCCTTGTCAAGCTCTACTCCGTTTATCTCGATCTTTACGCTTTTGTTCTTGATGTTAAGAGTGTCTGCACCGAGAAGCAGGGAAACAAAGCTGTACTTTTTACCTACCGGAATAGAAAACGTAGCACTGTCGTCGAGAAGAATGATTGGAAGATCGGCATCGCCCTTAGCATAAGTAAGGAGAAATTCTACGCTTGCATTGTCTTCCTTTGAGGTGGAGGCGACCGCAACTGAGAGCTCATCACCGGCGTTTACCCATATGTATTCGCAAACCTTGCCGTCAGTATAGGGCGAAACCTCCATAGTTGTTTTGTTGTAAAGCATTATCGTACTGTCGGCGGTGTAGGTGGTGACTGCAATAATACCGCTCTTGTCGGCGATCCACTGATAATATACAGTGTTTTCCTTCGCAACGCTTGCCGTATAGGTGGTGTCAAGCTTTGCCTCAAAGGGAAGCTCGGGAGATCCGGGAAGTGACTCGAAGGTAAGATCTATCGTCTGCTCGGACTCTGCTTTGTTCGTGAATTTCAAAATAATAGGGGTGAAATGGCTTTCGGGAATGAGAGTTAACTCGATCTTGCCATTTACATCGGGGAGATAGGTGTTATTTCCGTAAACGAGCTCGATGCCTGCCGCCTCAAGCTTCAGAATTCTTGTTCCACCACCTATCGAGTAGTAGTAGGACGCGCTTGCGGGGAGCGTTACACTCGGATTTTCTATCGAAATCGGGAAGGGGCGCTCTGCGCTTCCGTTTGGAATGACGTTCTCAACGAGAATTTCAGCAGTAGTTATCTCGGTCGAAACATTTATCGCGCTGGATGCTTCGTAAGGGAAATATCCTTCGGGGAGCGAGTCAAAGCTCAGTGTGTACTCACCCTCGACAAGCTTCAAGGAGAAAGAGCCTTCGGCGTCGGTCGTTCCGTTTGCCGCCTGGTCGAAGCCTGCATAGATTGTAAAGGATGCGCTCTCTATCTTATTGCCGTCCTGATCGACAACTGTGATGGTGTAGTCGACAATAACTGCGGGAGCGGCTACTTCTTCGCCACAAGCGTCGCATTTTCCGTCCGAATCCGCGTCGGTGTGCGTAGTGCAGTCAAGAGTGACCCCCTCGCGGCAGACGTCGCATACTCCGTCGGAGTTTGCATCGGTGTGCACATCACACGGGGAAGAGCTTTCGTTACACGCCGTGAATATAATAAGCGATGCGAGCAAAAGCGCGCATATTAATATGATTTTTTTCATTTTTTCCTCCAAATGGTTGAATGTTCTATTATTATATCATTTTTTGCCGTATATTGCAAGTGTTTTACGACATTTTGTTTCTCAAAACGCAGACTATGTTCCGTTGGGATAAACGACCGATATGAAAAATCAAGTTTAGTTCCCGCAAAGGAAATCGTCAGGCAGACAAAAAAACAGCAGACCGAAGTCTGCTGTTTAAAACTAAATCAGTTGTGTAAGAGATTACTCAGCAATTCTCTTCTTGGAAACGATAGCGCATCCGAAGATTGAAGCGAGAGCAACTGCGCCAACTGCAACGTAGAGAGCTACACTGTCTCCGGTGTTAGCATTTCCGCCACCTGCATTTCCGCCACCTGCGGGAGTGTCAATCTTCTTGGTGAGAACGAGGTCGATGTTATCGGTAACGCCTTCGTTCTGCATAACGTTAAGACTGGTCGAAACAAAAGCGTTGAAGGTTTCGCCTGCTGCGAGAGTGAACTCGTAGGGAAGGGTAAGATCCTGCGACATACCGCCGATTTCAGCGCCTACGGCACCGGTTGCTTCGCCGTCAGCGAGAGAGAGAATGTAGGTGCCTGCTTCAGAAGCAGTGAAGTAAACGTCGATAGGAGCTGCATAGTATCCCGAGATTGTTACGGGGATAACGTTTGCACCGAGAACGAGCTGGGTTCCGGTAGGAGTCTGTGCTCCGCCGCCGGTGCTTGCAGTGAGGGGATATTTATTTCCACGAATTACAAGGGTAAGCTCTCCGTTGTCCTGCTCAAAGTTGAGCACAGAAGAAATGTCATCAGTGCCAGCCATTACAGTAACGGTATCGGTAGAATCTACCGAATAGGAGTAAGTTCCGGTGTACTGAGTGGTATAGTTGTCAACAATATCAAACGTACCCTCAGAAGCATTTCTAGGAGTGAATGTAACTTCGTATGCAGGCATATTGCCACCGGGCATCTGAATATATGCAGTATAGTTGCCGGTGAAAAGCGTAGCGATAGAAGCTGCCGCCGAAACAGAAAGTGCCATAGTAAGTACCATAGCGAGGATTAAAAGGGTAGAAATAATCTTTTTCATTTTTTTATTCCTTTCGTAAGTAAATTAACTAATTTAGTTTTAGTTGATAATATTTTAACACCAAATTCTTGATATGTCAACACTTTATGTATAAAAATATTAAGAAAAAATGAAAAAACTGCAAAAAAACGTACATAAACAGTATAATAATACAGCTTATACATAGATTTAAAACGAAAAAACACCAGAACCAAGATCGGTTCGGGTGTTCTTAATTTTTATGTTAGTTCTTGGTAAGAACGAGGTCAATGGTATCCTCGGTGAGAGTCATGTTTGCAGAGGTTGCAACGAGGAAATTGATGCTTTCTCCTGCTTCGAGAGTGAACTCGAAGGGAAGATCGACCATTGACGAGGAGAACTCGCTCTCCATATGAGTTACGGAAGCGTTGGTTTCGTCTGCCGCAGCCGAGAGGGTGTAGGTGCCTGCCTCGGTAGCGGTGAAATGTACCTCAACGCCTGCGCAATAAGAGTTCTCTACGGTAACGTTTATCGCGTTATCGCCAAGAACGAGAGCACTTCCCGAGGGGGTTACGTCGCCGCCGCCAATATCTCCGCCGCCAACGTCGTCGGAGGTAACGTCAACTACCGTGAAGGTGACCTCTGCATCTGCTGCCGCGTCAAGAGCAAGGGTTGCTACTGCGCTTCCTGACATAATGCCATCGATCTGACCGCCGTTTTCGACAGGGGCCCAACCTGCATATCCGGATACGCCTGCATTGTTCCAGCTAAGGGTGATGGACTTGAACATAGCGTTACTGGTAAATCCGCTTACGTAAACATTGTAGGTGATACCGGGAGTCATGGTAACGGTGGTAGTTCCTACGGTAAGATCAATCTTATACTCAAACTCGTCAATAGTAACGTCCGCGCTTTCTCCTGCGCCCTTAACGAGGTAAGCTATGGTGCCTCCCTGTGCAGTGTAGGTTACTTCATTTGCCCATGTGGTGCCGTTGTCAACACTGATCTCAAAGCCTTCGGGAGCAGTGAGAACGTAGGACTGACCTTCCCAAGCGCCGTTGAATACGTTAAGCGCGCCATCTGCGCTTGCCTGCGATTTATATGCACCGTTCTCTTCGCTTGCGAGATAGCCTGCATAAGAGATGTTAAGAACTGCATCGATAGTTTCCTCAGCAGCCTCGGAGTTACTTGCGATAACGTAGAAGGTGAGCTTAGCACCTGCGTCGAGGTTGTCACTTACGAAATCGCCCCAGACGCCCTGCATAAAGTTGTACTCTGCGTTCCACTGATAGAACATAGCAAACTCAGTGTTAATGGTGATGCTGTACGCGCCTGCCTTGGGAGCGGTGAACTCAACAGGGTAGTACGAGTCATAGGTAAGGGTTACGTTGTTGTCGCCTTCAGAAGCGGCGTTTGTACTGAGGGCAGTTACCTCGTAGTCAAATTCGCAGGTAGCTACGGTGAAATCCTGACACTGAAGAGTAAAGGTGAGCACCTGTCCGTCCTCGGTAGCGTTGAGGATTACCGAGCTGTCGAGCGAATCATTCCAAGAGAGAGATTCTGCGCTCGAAGAGATCTGATAAAAACCTGCGGTGGGAGCGGTAAAGGTTACGTTAAGTACAACTCCTGCGGGAATGGTATAGCTGCCCTTGTTTCCTACAATGGCAAACTCCTCGTAGGAAACTACTATGTACTCAAAGGGAACGACTCCGTCTTCAACAAACATCGGCCAAACAGAAGCCGCGATGGTGAACTCGCCCGCCTCAGTAGCCGTAAAGCAGTGACACTGCTTGAAATCCCCTTCTGTGTTTTCACCGAACTGAACTCCCGATTCATCGGTAGCAAATATAGCGTACTTGCCTGCCGCGGGAAGAGTAACGGTGACACTTCCGTACTTGATCTGCCAAGCTACTGCGTCAGTGATCTCACCTTCGCCGCTTGCAATCTCCGCGCCGAAAACGGTCTTGACTGCCGTGATGTCAACGGTGGTAGCTGCATTGATAGAAGCAACCTTAACGGTGTAGACGGATTTTCCGTCCTTGGTCTCTACGTCGCCCACGATCTCTGCGCCCGTTATATTGAGAGCGTATATATCGTCAACGATTGCTTTGAAGGTGACGTCGCTTCCGGGAGCTCCCGAAAGAGTGCCTTCTACTGTTACGTTGTCAGGAGCGTTTACAGTAACTATGTAAGCAGAAACATAGCTACAAACGTCGCAGACACCGTCCTCGGTGCCGGTATGAGCAGCAAGATCCGATTTTTCGGAAGTGTGCTCGCAGTTTGCTGCATGCCAGTGATTTTCAGCGTCCGAAGACCACTCGCTCGCAAAGGTGTGTGTGTGTCCTGTGCAGCTTGCAAATGCACTGAGTGCAAATACAAGGCAAAGGACGAGAGAAAGAATTCTCTTCATAAAATTTGCCTCCTTTAAAAGCATAAAATTTATTTCAATTTAAATTGAAAACTTTAACAACTAGGACTACTTTTCTACGTAGTATCCGCAAGCGAAGAGCCACTGATCGTCCTCGTCTGCATATATCGAGATGGCGGGATTTGTTTCTACAAATCCGTTTCCGTCGAAGAAGAGGAGCTGAGAAACGCTGTATTTCTGCAAGAAATCTTTAAGCTCCTGTGTTACGCCGTAAACGCCGTCGGAGTTACACAGATCGGCGTATCCTTGCTTGTTCATAGCCTCCTTTGGACATCTTCTGCAATCGGCATGACAGGTAGTGCAATCATCTGTGCAAGCGCCGAGCTTGCCGTACTCTTTATAGCTTTCGCACTGCTTTCTGAGTCTGCAAGGGCAGTTTGTTACACAGAAATAAGGTCCGTTATCTCCCGGCGGATCTTCAAGAAGCGCATCAAAGCCTTCTATGAAGAGCTTATAATTTTCAGTTCCGTTTGAAACTGTAAGTGCCTTATTTCCGCGCATTTCAATAGTGTTGAACGATGCGTCCACAAATCTGCAAGGCTCGCTTACAAAGGCGTAGAGTATCGGGCCATAGCCGTTTGTTTCGGGATATTTCGCTACGTCGTACAGGTGATAATATCCGTCACCGCCGTCCTCCTTGGCGTATAGCTTATACATAGATCCGTCGAAGATATTTGCCGTTTTTCCGTTTACGGTCTGAGTTGTTTCGGGTCCTACAAATTCATATTTGCTCGGATCGTAGTTTGGCTGCTGCACGAGCTCTTCCTTGGGAACGATTATATCCGACTCAGTATGACTGAGCGAAAATTCGCCGTCAAGCATGATCACGAAATAGACCTTTATCGGATACATTCCGCTTTTCGAATCCGCAAGAATTCCGAATGAGAAGGTTACCTGACCGTTTGGTCCTATCATTTCGTCGGCAATTTTGACGTCAAGCTTGAAATTTTTGGTGAAGGAGGATTCTGCGCCACCGTCGTCCGCGGTAAAGTCATACTGCTTGAAGTAGGCGTTTGCGCCGTAGTAGTTTGCTTTGGGGTTGACGGCGTTTTCAACCGTATCCGTCCACGACTGTACCGAATAGGTTCCGCTCTTTCTCGGTGAGAATTCGAAGTAGACCTCGTCATTTGCACCGTCGATCTCAACACAGTAAACACCGGTTGCCGAAACCTCTATACTGTTATAAATGCTCTGTCCTTTGCCCCTTGTGTCGACAAGCTTGTGGAGCTCTATGACTATATGCTTTTTGTTGTTGGTGGCTTTGTAAATATTCGGATTGTATCCGTAGCCGTCGGGAATATTCGACAGAGTTACCTGATAATCTCCGTCAAGACCGCCGATTTTTGCAACTCCGTCCTCGCCGAGCTTTGCCTTATGGAAGGAAAAGCCGTCGTTCCACTGAGCGTAGATCTCCTTATCGGGGGTGGGAATATATGCACTGCCGTTATACGAGAGCGAAACGGTGAAAAGATCCTCGTCACCGGTGTCGGTACTGCCGTCCGGATTTTCACTTGTGTCAGGATCTTTGTTTGTGTCGCCCCCGCCTGTCGGAATATATTCTCCGCAGGAAGTAAAGAGCGTGGCAAGAACGAGCAAAAGAGAGATGATAAGACTCAGAGATCTTTTCATATTATCTGACTCCTCCTTGCTTTGATCTTATTTTAAAGAAGCTCTTTACGTCGCTTATTTTGAGCTTTCTTATGATTATGTCCGCGATATAAGCGAGTACCGCAATTATCATAAGCGGTGCGGTGAGAGGAAGGGTATACGTAGCGACCTTGTCCTCGTCGTTTTTGATTTCGGGAACGCTTTCCTCGCTCACACTTCCTCTGTTTCTTATTGCCGCGTGCAGGCTTGAAGGATCAAAGACTGCAAACATATCGTATTCTGGCGAATAGGACAGACTGAACTCATCTGTTGCCTCAAAGGACTGCTCTCCGAAAGCGTAAATGATCTTTATCTGATATTTTCCGCTCATCGGTGTTTCGAACTTGTAGAAATATCTCGACGAGTCGAAGGTCAGACGCTCGCTCACCTGTGTTCCGTCAGGAAGAGTGACGGTAGCGTCCACACTCGCGCTCGGACTCAGCGAAGCGGGAATGATCTCAACTGCCAGATATTTGCCGTCGTACTCCGTGTTAAGCGTGTAGGGATATCCGACTCGCTCGTCGGGAATACACTCTTTTGTCATATTGCCAAGGAAAAGTGCTCCGTCGCCCTCTTGCCAGAGGACGGTCCAGTCACCCGAAAGCGAGCTCGTAAAGGACGCGACCTTGCCCTCACCGTAGCTCCAATACGAATAAAGAGGAACCTCAATAGACGCTCCGCTGCTCTTTATGTAATCAAGAGCGAGAACGGTAGATGCGCTTGCCTTTGCTTTGGCGTAGGCGTAGCCGTAAATGTCGGGAAGAGAAGTGATACCATCGAGAATGCCGTCCTTTTCAAGCTTTATCTTGACTGAGGTCTGTTTTTCAATGATAGATTCGGTAAGGTCATCGGCAATTTCAGAGAACATTATGTCTTCGAGTTCTTTTTCGTTTGTGATCTCATAATATTCGCCGCCACCCGCACTTGCAATTCCTTTGAGGGTAGCCTTGCCTTCGTCACGGGGCGGAGCGTGTATAACAGAGGTCGTAATTCCGTTTTCGTGAAGCCTTGCGACCACGTCTGCGGGAGTATCACTGTCAAGCGTATAGGACATACCGTCACTGATGAGCATTATCTGCTTTTCGTCGAAGGCGAGATCTATCATAAGATCGCCCGCTCTGTCAAGTGCGGTTCCGATCACCGTGCCCTGATAAGGCTGTATAGAGTTTATCTTTTTCGAAAGCGTTTCTTTGTTGTCGTCCGATGCTCTTATCGGGGACTGCAAAACGTTTATCTCACCCCAGAAGTTGACCACCATAACGTAGTCGTCCTCGCCGAGGAATTCGAGAAGCTCGATCGCTGCCTGTTTTGCTATGGTAAGACGCGAAAAATTCTGCATACTGCGTGAGGAGTCAATGACTATCGCGTAAAGCTTCGGATCCTGATCGTTGTTTCCGAACTTGACAGGGAGCATATCCTCGAGCTGCTTCAAGATGTCGTCGGTCTTGTTCTGAATTTTAAGATCTCCCATAGTTACAAGGCTCTTTCCGAACAGAGATACCGATTTGTCTATCGCGTCGATAAACGCGGTATAGTTGTTTATATCGCGCACGTCAACGTCCGAGATGATTATCTCGTCGTATTTGCAGAGCTCTTCAATGCTGCAAGGAACGTCGCGCTTTTTCTTGGTTATAACGAACGAATCGATCTTCGCGCTCTCGCCGTAGATCGCTTTTGCGCGGTCGACGTCGCTCTGCATTGAGGTCACGATAAGAACGCTGAGCTCTCCCGTGACGCTCTGTGTAAAGCTGTAATCGTTGTTTATGTCAAGCGTGTCGTCGTCTGAGATTATTTTGACCGTATAGTCAAAGCTTCCTGACTCGCCGCTCGGCAGATCGAAGCTGAAAATGTTGTAGCCTCTGCTCAGAGTGAGTGCGCGACTGTCGATCTCTTCGTTTCCGAGATAGAGCTTCGCAATAGCGTTCGACTCCTGATTTGACTGAACGAGAATATCTGCCGTCACCTCGTGATTTACGTATGTCGATTTGATAAAATCAACACCTGTAAGCTGAACTTCCTTTACGTAGGGCGTGATATTGTTGTTCAGATATACGGCGTCAATAGCCACGTTTTCCGAGTGAAGCTTTTCAACGGTAGAAATAAGCTTGCTCGTCGCATCGGTGTCGGTTTCCTTGCCGTCGGTTATCAGTACGATGCGTTTAAGACAGGAATCTCCGAAGAGCGTAGATGTGTATTCAAGTGCCGAGGAAATATCGGTAGCACTTTCATCAACGTCTGCATTTTTTACGCTTGTGAGCTTGTCGCCGAGTTCTGTCAGAAGAGTATAGTCTTTTCCGAAGCATACAACACCGAGCTTTGAGTTTCTCGGAAGAGAATCCTTGACCTGCTCTATGTAAGCATCAATTCGGTCAAGGCTTCTGTTTGCCGAGTATGAAACGTCGGCAACGACGTAGACCTCTGTTCGCGTTATCGTCGCACTCAGAACCGTTCCTGCAAGAGCGACGGTTATACATACGGCTATCACCAGATGGAGAACGAGCGAAGCCGTACTGCTTTTTGACTTGTTTTCCTTTTTTATCGCTATAAAAAACGGAATGAGTATGAGCGCAATAAGGGGTATAGCGATAAGGAGCAGATAAGGATTATCGAAGCTGATATTTGTCATAACAGTACACCGTCCAATCTGCAAGGAAAATGATTGCTAAAATAATGAAGATAATTACGAGCGGATCGTATTTTCCGTCAAAGCCCTCTGAGCCTGCATTTCCTTGGAGTGAAATCTCGCTCTCGCTTTGAACAGGAGCTCTTTCGCTTTCCGCGAACGCCGAATAGATGCAGAACTCCTTTGCCGAGCCTGCGACCGTCATTGTTACCTTGTAAACGCCTGCTTCGGCAAGAGGCAGGGAAGCGCTCGCCGATGAGGTATCAAGATACGTGACGTTTCCGAGCGGACTTTCAACTCTGATGCTCTCGCAGTTTGCAACCACGTTTATCTGAGCATCGCTTCCGCTTTCATACGTCGTCTTTTCGACCATGTCGGGGAATGAGTAATTCACGAGATTTCTCATAAGCACGGCATAATCCGAAAGAAGGGCGAGGTTGGAGTCGTGAATGTCAAATGCAAATACGACCTCGCGTACGCCGTGCGTGGTGTTTCCTGCAAATACTATCGGGTTGCCCTTATATGAGAATACCGTCGTGAAATTGCGGTAAAATCCGCATTTTACATATCTCGTTATATGAATAGAATTGCCTGTGAGATCCTTCGTAAGCGACTGCGCCACCGAGGACGAGGACTCGCTTAAAGAAAGCACCTCGGAGCTTTCAAAGGTGACCTCACCCTGAACACTGAATCCTGCGCCGTCAACGCTTCCTGCAAGGTTCATAAGCCAGACCGAGCCGTCCTTTGGGAGCTTTTCGATAAGCTCGGGAGATACCGAGTCGAAAATATAAAGACCGTATCCCGTCTGAGATGTGTACTCGGACGGCTTTATAACGTCTATTTTGGCGTGTAAAAGCTGACTGAGCATCGCTTTTATAAGATAGGGACGCTCACTGACTATCAGTGTGTCGTACGAGCTCTCGCTTTTCATATCGTAAACTATGTATTCGTTGTCAAATGAAAGCGCGTCGTCCTGCGAGATCTTTATACTGAGAGAAGAGAAGGAGTCTGCATTTGCACTCAGAGTAAAAGCACTCTTTTCACCGGCAGTGACAGAAACGCTTTCAAGCGCGGAAGGCTCCTCGGCTCCGTTTATATAAAGTCCGACGGTAAGCTCTCTGTCGCTAAGATATGAGATAACGCTTCCGTATATCTCGACGATGCCGTTTTCGTGAGTGTAAACGACGTCGGATACCGCGTAGTTTTCTTCTCCGCGTGCCACGTTTATAACGCTTATGTTTTTATTTTGCTCGTAAGCGGTGTCGCCTACGAGATATACGAGCGCAGAGGGGTTTTCATTAAAATATCCCTGCGCTATTCCGAGGGCCTCGGTAAGATCCGCCTCGTTGTAAGAGGCTTTGAGCTCGCTAAGAAGAAGAGTAGCCTGCTCCTTGTCGTCAGTCTTTTCGTAAACGATGCTTGTATCGTCGCCAACGTAAACGAGCGTAAAGATACTGCCCTGTGTTGCACCGTCTATCATAGATGCGATCTCGTCCTTACCGCGCTCGAAACGCGTTTTGTCGTCGGAGATCATATTCATACTGCCCGATCCGTCGAGAATGAAGCAATATTCGTTTGCCGAGTTGGGTATAGCGATTATCGGGTGCGCTATTGAAAGAGAGATCAGTATCACTGCGAGTATCTGCAAAATAAGACTGATGATACCCGTAAGACGACTGAGCGGATTTTTCCTTTTGAGGAATTTTTCACTGAGCGTCCAGAGATAGGTCGAGGATACCGTCTGCTCTGTGTATTTACTTTTTATTATGTAAATGATTATCAGGATCGGTATCCCGATAAGTCCGAGTAATCCCAGAGGATAGAGGAAACTCACTTTACAACCTCCGTGTTAACGAGTTTTTCGAAGAATATCTCGCCGAGAGAAGCTTCTGCGGACGTCAGCAGATAGTCTGCACCTCTCGAAAGACAGTAGTTTTTCACCTTGTCTGTAACGTATTCGAGCGCTCTCTTGTACGCCTTTGCGATTTCGCGGTCGATGTCCTTGCGATAGGTTTTAGAGGCGTTTTCAGAGTCGAAGAAATGCACCTTGCCTCTGATAATAGGATTTAGTTCCTCCTTTGAGAGCACCTGCAAGCAGAGCAGATCACGCTTTTTGCCGCAGAAAAGATCGATTGCCGCCTCGTAGTCGTTGTCAGTTAGAAAATCGGAAATAAGCACCGAAAGTCCGTCGCCGTATCCGACATTTGTCGGAAGAATAGCGTCGCTTATATAGCTGTCGCCGTCAAAAACGACCTCTTCGAGCCTTGAAATCGTAGTCATATACGCTTCTTTTCCGACCATACCGTGTATGATCTCCTGCACCTCTTTGCCCTTTATGACGTACACCGATACCTTGTCCATCTCACAGACAGAAAGGTATGCGATAAGAGATGCAATCTTCAACGCCTGCTCGGCTTTCTTCGCGCTTCCGTATTCCATAGAACGGCTCGCATCGATATAGATCCTTGTGTGCATCTGACGCTCGTCGAGATAAAGCTTCGTGTAAAGCTTGTCAAAGCGAGCGTAAGCGTTCCAGTCGATCTTGGTAGTGTCGTCGCCGCTCACGTAATCGCGGAAATCTGCAAACTCACAGGACGAGCCGAAGGTACGGCTCTTGTGATTGCCGCCGAACATACCGCCCACGTTGTTTTTGAGCAGAGTTTGCAGGGTTTCGATCTGTTGCAAAAACTGTTCGTTTACTACAAATTTGCTCATAGATTATTTCTTTATCTCCCTGACGAGCATAGCGATAACGTCGTCAACGGTAAGACGGTCGTTTACTGCGGTGTAGTTTATCTTGATCCTGTGACGGAGAACGGGGAGTGCGAGAGCGTCAATATCGTCGTAGGATACGTTGTAATTTCCGTTCATAAGAGCGCGCACCTTTGCGGCAGTGATAAGAGCCTGTGCCGCACGGGGAGATGCGCCGTATTTTATGTATTTCTTAGCAGTATCAGAGGCCCTGTCAAGCTCGGGGTGAGTTCCCGAAACGATGCGGATAGCGTAGTCCAGCACCTCGTCGATAACCGGAACGGTGGAGGCAAGAGCTCTCATTTCGAGAATGGTTTCGCCATCGATTACTGCGCTTGCGGTTTCGTCCATAGTTATCTGAGTCATCTTGACGATATCAACAAGCTCGTCGTTTGCAGGGAATTTCATAACAAGCTTGAACATAAAGCGGTCCATCTGTGCCTCGGGAAGAGGATAGGTACCGTCCTGCTCGATTGGGTTTTCGGTTGCAAGTACGAAGAAGGGCTCTTCGAGAGCATAGGAATTGTTTGCAACGGTCACCTTGTGCTCCTGCATTACCTCTAGCATCGAGGACTGTGTTTTAGGCGTTGCACGGTTGATCTCGTCTGCGAGAACGAGATTTGCAAATATCGGACCCTTGCGGAAGCTGCTTACCATCTTGCCGTCCGCGTCCTTTTCTATAACTACCGTACCGGTAACATCAGAGGGCATAAGGTCGGGAGTAAACTGAATTCGTGAGAAGGGAAGACTGAGTACCTTTCCGAGCGAGCGTACAAGACGCGTTTTTCCGACGCCGGGGACGCCTTCGAGAAGTACGTTTCCTCCTGCGATTATAGCGGTTATTACGTTGTCAACTATTTCATCCTGTCCGACGACGTCGCGGCGGAGCTCCTCCTTGATCTTGACAATAGAGGCGTTAAAACCTTGAACCTTTTCAATGTTTTCCATTTTATATTTTTCCTTTCGTGAATATCGTAAATGATAAGTTTTTATTCTCCGTCGTTGCCTGAGCCGTCGAAGAGAAATGCGAAATAGTCGCTAAGAAGTTGTTCGAGCTCATGCGAAAGATTTCCGTCAAGTATCTGCTCGGAGATCTTTGCATAGTATTTGTTTATTACTTCGCCATAGGAAACGTATTTTCCAAGCTCGGGATCGTATATCATATCGTCGCTTCCGAAGATCATATCTCCGCTTCCGAAACCGCCCGAATGAAGCGGATCGTCGTTGTCCTCCGGATTGTAATCACCCTCGTCCTCACGAGTTGCACTGTCGCTCGGGCGTGATTCACTCGGAAGCTCGCTTTCTTTTATGCCGAATATCTGCATAAGACGAAGGATCGTATTGTCACCCACGCGCTCGTTTGTGTACTGCAAAAGAAGCGCAGAGCTGATCTTTTCTCCTGCCGTAGCGAATGCACCGTCAAGCTCCTGTCCTGCCTGCTCGGTCAGAGTATCGCCGCTTGCAGCTATCGCAGAGAGCTCGCCCGCGAACGTGTCCAGCGACACATAGAGAGGATCATCCGTACCGACACCCGAGAGTGTAAGCGCGGATTTTATTTGAAGCGCGGCAGCACTGATCGTAAGTGTATCCGAGCCCTGCGAGAAACCTGCGCGGATCTCAGTAAGCTCCTCGCCAAGCGTTATGGCACTGAGAGTTGATATTGCAGAGCCTATGCTCTTTGCGGCGTCTGATTCGCTTTTGCTTAGAGCTGACGCTATTTTTATATAAGAGTTGTGAGAATCGACCGCTTCGTTTATAGCTTTGATGACTCCGATGACCGAAGCCTTCATTACGCTCACCTTTTTTGCCGCTCTGAGCTCTGTCAAAAGTCCTTCAAGCTCGGACACGACCGCGTTTCTCGGAGATGCTTCCATATCCGATTTCTTTACCTCTTCGATAAGGTCTTTAAGAGCCTGCTCCTGCCAAGGGGAAAACTCGAAATCGGGATCGGACTCAGTAGGAGGCGGAGCCTCAGTGTAGGTCGGAACGAGAAAAGCACTTATAATCATTACGATAGCAAGTATCGGCATGATTATATCTATCCAAAGATTCTTGATTTTAAGATCCTTTGTCGGAATTTCTGAAAGTATCCGTTCGGTGTCCTGTCTTTGCATAATAGTAACGTCACCGCTTTTGCCTCTGAACTCGATCATCGTCTGAGCCTTTTCGCCGAGCCTCAGATCGCTGTCAAGCTTCTTTGCAACACGCCTGTCACTCGGATATAAGAATGTGAAGAGCAGAGAAGAGAAGATAAGCGCGACACCGAAGCCGACGGGCAGATATATAAGCATGTTTGGAGATGCCTTTGATAGCTTTTCAATCAGAACGATTAAAGCGGAAACGAAGGCCCCTGACGAGGCGCCGAGGATAAGTGATCTTGTAAGCGCACCGACAAAAAGCTTTTTTTTGAATCTATTAAAGCCGTTGTTCATTAAATATGTACCTCTATGGCATTATATATGTAAAAACGCGATAATTCTACATATGAATATTATATATATTATTTATTATAATGTCAATAGTATATCGCGTTTTTTGTCATTTTATTAACTTTTTGCCCTCAAAAAAGCAGTTAAAGTTGCTTTTTTATCCGTTCGAGTGCGCTTTTTTCAAGACGTGATACCTGAGCCTGCGAAATGCCGATCTCCTCGGCTATCTCCATCTGGGTACGCCCACTGAAAAAACGCTTTGAGATGATCATTTTCTCGCGTTCTCCCAGCCTTGCAAGCGCATCGCGCAGTGCGATGTTTTCAAGCCAAGCATCGTCACAGTTCTGCTCGTCGCTTATCTGATCCATAATATATATCGTGTCAGACGATGAGCCGTCCGAATATACGGGATCGTAAAGCGATACCGGATCGACGATAGCTTCGAGCGCGCAGGTGACCTCGGCGCGGGTGTGAGTATCCCCTTCTTTAAGAAGTACCGCGTATATCTCGTCGATGGTTGGTTCCTTTGACATCTCCGATGCAAGCCTGTCGCGTATCGAGAGCGCCTTGTAGGCAAGATCGCGCACCGAGCGACTTACTCTTATCGAGTTATTATCCCGCAGATACCGACGAATTTCGCCGATGATCATCGGAACTGCATAAGTGCTGAATTTGAGTCCGAGCTCCGTGTTGAAATTGTCAACTGCCTTGATAAGACCGATGCAGCCTATCTGAAAAAGGTCGTCGGGGTTTTCGCCTCTCCCCGCAAAGCGCTGTACAATGCTTAGTACAAGCCTAAGATTTCCGTCGATAAGACGCCGTCTGGCATCCTCGTCGCCCTCGTGGGCGAGCTTTAAAAGAGAGTCCTTTTCCTGCTCGGATAACACTTTGAGAGTCGAAGTGTTTATCCCGCAAATATCGACTTTGCCGATATACATTTTACCGCTTCCTTTGTTTTACTTTTCTGTAAAACATTATTGCCTGTGCGGTGGTAAAAGATACATAAATCAAGGCGTGGTAATTTTTTGAAAATTTCCCGCAAGGTCCGCTTTGCATCAAAAAAACAGACCCGAAGGTCTGTTTTGTGTTTTATTTGATCTTCCTCGCCTCGATATAAAATCTCTTATCCGAAGCGTGGCCCATCGAGAAGGTCTTTCGCGGGAGTACACCGTCGTGCACGATGGCAGGGAAGAGCTCGCTCTTTTTCATTCCGTCGAAGATAAAGCCAACCGTGTTTGCCTTTCTCGAAAGGCTTTCGACGACGTCCTCGCCGTGTATGTAATCGACCGATGCGCCACTGTGCTCGGCAATGTATTTGTCGATAAAATCCTGAAGCGCTCCGACTGTAAGCGATCCTTTCGTGTCAATATAAATATCCTTTTCCTCACTGCCGAAGATAAGGTGTACGAGGCTTCCGTTTTGAGCGTTCAGATCGCCGAAATGCGCCTTAATAGACGAGAGCACGTCACTCGGAGAAACACCGAACATAACGCGGTATATCGGCTCAAAAACGAGCGAAGTATCGTGAATATTGACGATCTCGCAAAGCGCGTATCTCGACATCTCGGACGGATTTCTCGTGTAGCACTCCTTTGCAGTCGCAAGCGAGTGATTTCCGTCGCCGACCGCAAAGAGCATACCGTCGTCTGAAACGAGCTCGGCAAGTGCCTCGTTCACCTTGACCTGCGCCTCATCGCTAACCAAATATCCTTCGATGTGACCTGAATGCTGCATAAGATCAAAGTCGTAAGCCTTTTTCATCTCGCCCTTTGAGGATTCAAGAGCGCCGAGTACCTTATTCTCGGGATCGTCTATGAGAATGAGAATGTGAGGAAGCTCAAGAGGAGCGTTCTTTCTTATCTCAACTCTCGGCGGAATACGTTCAATTACAGTCTGCTCGGTGGCACGAATGAGCGATTTTGCGCCGGGGTGCCAGTCGTACTCGCTAAGGTCAATAGCGCCGACGATGCCGTGACGGATCTCGCCCGAGGATATTTCACGCTCGACGTATACCATAGCGTTTTCAAACGTGTCAAAAATTCCGCTTTCAAGGTATTTTTTCATATTTGCATTGACAGTGTCGATGCGCTTTTCAACGTTGTCCGAAAGGTATATTTCGGGAAGAGTGATGCGTAGCGCAGAGGGCTCACCGCCAACAAAATTATCCACTGCATTCCAATAATCGCTCTCACTCGTATATTGATCGCAGGCAACGACTGCCCATTTTTCGAAACCGTTTTTAGGCAGAAGGATATCTGCACTGTGAAGATATTTTTTCATAAGATATTTTCCTTTCAAAAGCTAACTCTAATTGTATATGCTTTTACACGAAATGTCAATAGTTTTTTTAAAAAGGCTTTGAAGCCGATTTATCCTCGAACATTTCGTGATCCTCGCCGAGATAACGCTTTGCCTGAGTTGAGAAAAGGGTATAGTATTCGCCCCTGTTTGCCATAAGCTCGTCGTGACGTCCGATCTCGATGATTTCTCCGTATTTGAGCACGATTATCTTGTCTGCGGTAGTCGCGCTCGAAAGCCTGTGCGATACGAAAAGCGTGGTCTTGTCCTTGCACAGTTCATCGAACTGATTGTAGATCTCCTGCTCGGCGATCGGATCGAGAGATGCGGTCGGCTCGTCTAAAATAAGAATGTCACTGCTACGGTAAAAAGCGCGCGAGATCGAGAGCTTTTGCCACTGACCTATCGAGAGCTCCTGCCCCTCCTGCTCAAAAATTCTCATAAGCGGAGTGTCGTATCCGTTTGGCATTTTTTCTATAAAATCGTCTGCGCCGGACTGTGATGCCGCATATCTGACGGCTTCATTGTCGCTCTCACGCCCGATTTCTCCGAACTGAATGTTTTCTCCCGCAGTAAAGGCGTATTTGCCAAAGTCCTGGAATATTATTCCGAATACCTTGTAAAGCTCGGTCGGATCGTACGAGCGAATGTCCTTGCCGTCGAAATAGATCTCGCCCTCACTCGGATCGTAGAGTCTGGTGAGTAGCTTGATAAGGGTAGTCTTGCCCGCACCGTTAAGACCGACGAGCACTGCCGTATCACCCGGATCGAGCTTGAAGCTAATGTTTTTCAGTACCTTCGTATCTGTGCCGGGATATGCAAAGCTTACGTTTTTAAACTCAATAGTATGACCTTTTCCGCGAGTGAGAGGCTCTATATTTTTCTCGTCAAGCGGAACGATCTTCCTCTTTTCATTCATAAAAATTATCATATTTTCAATGAAAAGCGTGCCCTCGTAGATGGTCGATGAGGTCGAGATCAGAGTGTTTATTCCGCTCGAAATCGAGTTAAGCGCACCCGAATAGAGAGAATACTGACCGATCTCGGCAACAGTACCAATACGAACTCCGTTTGCAATAAAAAGAAATAGTAAACAGTTTATCGAGGTCGATATGAACGAAAGCACTATATGCCAAATTCCTTCGGCAGTTATCAGCTTTTTGTGACCTGCATAATATTTCTTGAATACTTCGTCATACTTCTTTTCGAAGGTGTCGTTCAGATCGAACAGGCGAACCTCCTTGACCGTGTTTTTGTCGATCGTAAGTCCCGAATAATAGTTCATCTGACGGCGTTCCTTTGAATTTCTGCGCATATACATAAAATTCTTGCGGCGGTATTTGAAATTAATTATCGCGGACGGGATCGCAAAGGCGATGGTGACGAGCGATGCCCACCAAGCTACTGTTGCGAGTATAATTATGTAGGATACTATGCTGATAAGCGTACTGACTATACTGAAAGTAGCGTTGAGTACGTTTATCGGACGTACGCTCGCCTCGCGGTTGGCGTTTTCAAGACGCTCGTAAAAATCGGGCATATCGTAGCTCGATATATCAAGCTCCTTCGCCTTTTTCATTATCTTGCGCTTGATGTGATTTGTAACCACCTCCGATGAGGTTCGGTTTATTATCGTGTTTACGTTGTTTACAAGGCTTCTGAAAAAGAGAAATCCGAATTGAAGGAGCAGAGGAGTCAGTATCAGAGAAAACGATGCAGGCTCTCCGAGTGTTTCAAGATGAGTCAAAACGATATAAAGCTTGTTTAAAAGATTTGCCGATATAAGCGATCCGATAACTGGCATAATACCGTCAAAAATCGCCATAAATACCATCAAAAACAGTAAAAACGGTCTTGCTTCCCATACAAGCCTCACGATGTAGAAAAGACGCGAGAAAAATCCACCGACCACCTTTTTCAGATAAGAGGGAACCTCTTTGAGCGTTTTCGGCTTCGGCTCTTTTAATTTCTCGATCATGGCACGGGGATCGGGTGGCATTACAAATCCGTTGTTCATGCTTTTTCCTCCCTAATTTCAAGCTTTATAAGAATATCTCTTAGCTGCTTCTTTTCTTCTTCGGTCAGTACAGAGAAAAATTCTGCGGCAAACGCCTCGCGTCTTGCACGTATTTCAGAGGCGCGCACACGCCCCTCCTCGGTAATAAAAACGAGTATCTCACGTTTGTCCTGCTCAGATGTGGCTCGCGTAACGAATCCCTCCTCGCAGAGCTTTACTATCGTTTCGGAAAGCGATTGCGGGCGGATTTCAAGACGCTCTGCGAGCAGGCGTTGACTAAGCCCGTCCTCACGCGCAAGGGCGTTCAGAATTCTGCCTCTTCCGCGGAAATTTTCGCCCGAATTCTGAACCTTTGAGTCAAAAGGTTGCCTTGGGTGTCCGTTTTTCGATACTCTGTACAGAAGTCCAAGCAGCTCCTGAGGTGTTATTTCATTCATGTCTTTTCTCCTTAAAATAAAAAGTAAGGTACCTTATTATAACACATCCGAAAAGACGTGTCAAGTAGAAAGGTACCTTATCAATTATTTTGCTATGGGAATTTCGAACCAGAACGTGCTTCCTGCGCCGAGCCTGCTCTTTACGCCGTATCTTCCGTTATGCATCTTAACGACAGATTTTACGATTGAAAGGCCGAGACCGGTGCCGTTTTGTGCGCGTTTATGCTCGCTATCTCTGTAATATCTGTCCCAGATATCGCGCAGTCTTTCGGGGGCTATTCCTTCACCGGTATCCGTTATCGAAATGCGCACAAAGCCGTCACAAAGCTCCTGAGTCACCTTTACTGTCTTGTCCGCACCGGTATAGGTCAGGGCATTGTTTATAAGATTTCTTGCCGCTTGGAAGATCATAGTTCGGTCGGCACTTACAATAACGTCCTCGCTATAATCAAATGTGAGATCGTAACCCTGCACCGAGGCGAGCTCGCCGTAACCGTCGATACATTCGGAGAGAAGAGATGTTATTGAAAACTCGCTCATGTTTGGTTCAAGCGTTCCGCTTTGGAGCTTGGATATTTCAAGAAGATCGTTTACCAGAGATGAGAGCCGCGCTACCTCGTCGATTATGATCTGACAGTTTTCCTTGTTTGCTTCGCCCGGAATGTCGCGCATTATCTCACTGTAACCCGAGATGAGTGTGAGCGGAGTGCGGAGATCGTGCGATACGTTTGCAATAAGCTCGCGCTGGAGCGTTTCTACCTTTGATAACTCAGCAGACGCGCTTTCAAGCGTGTGAGCAAGCTCGTCAACCTCGCGGTATCCGACTTTTTGCAGATATTTTTCGTTGTAGCTTCCTTTTTTAAGTCCTTTGGCAGAGCGATTTATACCCACAAGAGGACGGGCTATGTTTCTCGATATTGCAATAACGGTGATGACCGTTATAACGAGATACAGAGCCGAAAGTACCGAAAGTATCAGAAGATTTGTGCTTTTCGTCGCACCGACGGGAGAGATCACCTTGTTTATAAAGAGCGCGCATTTTTCACCGCTTGCCGTTTTGAACAGGCGAACGTAAAGTACACTGTGGCTCTCATCGGGAGAATTCACCGAAAAGGGAACTCCGGTATAGGCCATCGTTTTTTTGTCAAAGGTGAACGTCTGCAAAAGCTCTCCGCCGTTTTCCTGCGCCTTTTCGTAGATAGTTATCAGTTGGTTTATTTTAAGTCTGTAAAGATAGCAGTCGCTGTATTCAATATCGGAAAGCTTGTAGGCGGTCTTTGTCTTGCCTGAGTAGAGCGTTATGCAAAGTCCGCTGTTTTCGCATAGCTCTGCGGCGTTTGCCGACAGTTCATCTGTACTGCCTGACGAAAGAAGGACAGACGCCTGTGTTTCAAGCTCGTTTATCATTACGGTCTTGTATATTCTGTCAAAAAAGACTATCTGACAAAGCCAGAGCAAAATAAGCGTGATCGTCATAAGGGCGATAAAATAATACATTATTTTCGTAGTTATGCCGAGCTTTCTTCTTCCTTTTGCGGTGAAGAGAGTGAAGAAAACGCTCTTTTCTTTTTTTGTTTTATTTCGTGTCAAAGCGGTATCCAACTCCTCTGAGTGTCACTATAAATTTACTGTACTCACCGAGCGATCTTCTGAGAAGCTTTATGTGAGTGTCAAGCGTTCGGTCGTCGCCGTAGAAGTCGTAGCCCCAGACCTCTGAAATAAGCTTCTCTCTGAAAAGGGCTATGTTGGCGTTCTTTATCATATAGTAAAGAAGCTCGTATTCCTTCGGAGATACGTTTATCTGTACACCGTCTATGTAGATTATCCTCGCCTTGAAATCGACTCTCAGGCCTTCGAGCTCGAAAGTGTCGCTTTCGGACGGAGTATCCTTTTTGTGATAGCGTTTGAGCACTGCCTCAACGCGAAGCATAAGCTCACGCGGAGAGAAGGGCTTTACGACGTAATCGTCGATGCCTATCTCAAAGCCGTTTATTTTGTCGTATTCTTCACCGCGCGCCGAGAGCATAATTATCGGAGTGTCCGATCTTTTTCTGATCTCACGGCTTGCACTGAATCCGTCGAGCATAGGCATCATAATATCCATTATGATAAGATCGTAATCGGTAACAGAGGCGCGGTCAAGCGCCTCTATTCCGTTTTCTGCCTCGTCTATCAAATATCCCTCAAACTCGGCATATTTTCTTATAAGCTCTCTTATTTTGGATTCGTCGTCAACAACGAGCAGTCGGTACATAAAAGATTTTCCTTTCAAAGGATTAAAAGTTGTATTTATGCGGTCTTTTCTCCAAGCACGACCGAAACGGTGATAGCCTTTCCGCCGCGCATTACCGTTATGTGGATAGTATCTCCGACCTTCATATCGGCAAGGAAATTCTGTATTGTGTCACTGCCGTCTGCCTCGATAGAATTGTCGTGATCGTCGGCCATAAGATATATCCTGTCGCCGAATTCAAGCGTCTTATCGGTGCCCTCCAAATATTTGATGCTCTCAGAGGTTCCTACGATATATATTCCGGGATTTATCGAGGTCGAGCCCCATCTTCCCGAAGATACTACCGCGTATTTTTCAAGATCGGGATATTCGGAGAATACCTCTCTGTAATTGTATTTTGAAAGAACCACGAATTCAATTCCGATCTGCGGTCTGCCCGAAACGTAGCCCTTGTCGGCAAGCTGAGTGATGACGTTTACAACGGTGTCGATCGGAATTGCAAATCCGATGCCTTCAACGTCGGTGCCCGATATTTTGGCGTTGACTATTCCGATAAGAGAGCCGTTGATGTCAAAGAGTCCGCCGCCCGAGTTGCCCGAGTTTACCGCCGCACTTATCTGCATAAGGAGCATATCGGTTCCTTCTACCGAGATCTCTCTTTCAAGAGAAGAGAGAATACCGTCTGTAACGGTGTTGGTCAGGTATCCGAGGGGATTTCCGATGGCAATTACCGTTTCTCCGAGCATAAGGGGCGATTTCGACGTGTCGCGTACTGTGACGGGGAGAACCTCGCTGCCTTCGGCGAGCGTGATTTTAAGAACCGCGAGGTCGGTTAGCGGATCGGTTGCCATACTTTCGGCAAAATAACTCGTTCCATCTGTGAAGGTTACCTTTATCGTACTGTATCCCTCTACGACGTGATTGCAGGTAACTACGTATCCGTCGGCAGTCCAAAGGACTCCGCTTCCTGTGCCTGCGAGTTCAGATGCACTGCTGTCTGCATAGGCTTCTATAAGAAGCGTGGAATCGTATGCCGCGTACGTAGCTTTTGAAACTGCGTTCTGTGCCACGTCAAGATCGCTTTTGCTTACTGTAAGCTTCGTGCCGCTTATCGAGTTCATATTCGACGGATCATTCAGACCGCCAAGACTGCCGAGCTTATCGACTATACCCGATAATGCGAATACTCCTGCCGAAAGGGCACAGATTATAACTGCAATAGCTACTACTATCGCGGTGATGCAGACAAGAGTAGATCTGCTTTTTTTCTTATTCGGTATATCAGATGCTTGATTTTTCTCCTGAGCTTTTGCCTCAGGGAAGGTTTGGGAGTTTAATGAAAATCCGTTTCCGGGAGCGGGAATGTAAGAGTAATCTCCGGTCGTACTGTCAAAGGAAACCTCGTATTCCGAGCTTTCGTTATTTTCGTTGTTTTCCGGATTTTGATTGTTAAGTTCGTCGTTCATTGTAAGACCTCCGTTTGTTTTGCTGTGGCGGTATGTTATCCGTATTTTCGGTTGTTTACTTAAATTTTAAACGCTAAATGTGTTGCCTGTGTGAAGAACGCTGAAAGAAATTTTGAAATAACGCTAAAATTTAAAATATTTACAATATTATATCATATCAAAGCGCGTAGTGTCAAGTAAAATAAAAAATCTCCCGTCCCTTAGCTTAAAGGGGCGGGAGCGCTTATTTATTTGGTGGAATACTTGTAGACAGTCGTCTGAGTGTAGGTTTCGCCTGCTCTGAGAACTACCGAAGGGAAGTCCTTCTGGTTGGGCGAGTCAGGACGTGCGCAGCACTCCATACATACACAGTGACGGGGCTTCTGTACGTACTTTCCGTAGAAGGGATTGTCCTGATCCATACGGTTTCCTGCATAGATCTGAACGCCGTCCTCGGTGGTATATACCTCAACGTTTATTTTAGTCTTGGGAGAATAAAGATTTACCGAGGGCTTTTCAAGGCTCGGAGCGTTAAGTACCCAGCAGTGGTCGTATCCGCCGCCGCGGCTAAGCTGAATATCGTCGAACTTGTCGATGTCCTGACCGATCTTCTTGGTCTTTCTGAAATCGAAATATCCGCCCTCGACCTTTTCTACTCCGATCGGAATGAGAAGATCGTCAACTGCCACAAACTTGTCCGCATCAATGGTAAGCTCCTGATCGAGAATACTCTCGCCGCAGCCCGAAATGCAGAAATAGCTGTGGTTCGTCATCGAGATCACGGTGTCCTTATCGGTTTTTGCCGAGTAATCAATAGCGAATGCATTGTCATTTGTAAGAGTGAAGGTAACTGCGATATCGAGCTTTCCGGGGTATCCCTCTTCGCCGTCCTCGGAAACGAGAGTGAAGGTCGCCGAGGCTTTGTTTTCGTCCTCGCTTACAGATGCGAGAGTCCAAACTCTTACGTCGTATCCGACGTTTCCGCCGTGGAGGTGAGTTACGCCTCTCTCGTTCTTTGCGAGTACGTACTTTTCGCCGTTAAGATAGAAGATGCCGTCCTTTATACGGTTTGCATATCTTCCGACGGTAGAGCCCTGATGCTCGGTGTCTGTGAGATAGCCTTCAAGCGTATCAAAGCCGCCGATGGTCTGAACTCCCTTATAGTTTATGTCGGCAATTCTTGCGCCGTACTCGATAAGAGTTACGGTCATATCTCCTTTTGAAAGAACGCAACAGTCAACGTTTGTTCCGTCGGGCATAGTGCCGAAATTTTTTCTGATCGTGCTCATTTAAATTCCTGCTTTCCGCGCAAAATGCGCTTACAAAATATTACAGTTAAGATTATACAATAGTTTTTCGCGATTGTCAATTAAAAAAGAAGCTTTTCTCACGAAAAACTTCTTTTATCGTTAAAATCGGTTATCTCATTGCTTTTTTCACCATACTGGGGGCTTGACTTACATCGAGTGTCTTATGGATATATTCTTCGTTTTTATTCACGAAATCGGTGAAAGCGGAAAGACACTTGTTCTTTTCGTCCTCGTTTGATCCTATACTCGCTATAATACAGCTTGCGTAGAGATCGATGTATTTCGTGTGGAAAACAAGATATTCCCAAGATTTTTTCTGCGCCGCGGGAAGTGTCTTTGCGATGTTTTGATTGATGGTTTCAGCAAACCTGTCAGCCTCCTCCTTAGCCGCTTTGGCGTATTGGAGCCGCATTTCCTTCTCGTACGGCTTTACACCCTCTGCGCGGGAATAAACGGGATCGAGATAGTCGCTTATTTGGCTGAGATATTTCTTGACGGAAAGTCCGTCCTCTCCGAAGGCAGAAAGAAAATACTTGTCGCTTCGTTCCTCAAAATCGCAGTTTTCGTCCCAAAGTGCATCTGCCATCATCTGCATCGGGAGATTTGTCGGGAAGGAGCATCTCGTCAGCTGACAGGACACCATTCCGTTAAGACCGATCTTGTGAAGTGACTTCATATCACGCATTATTATCTCGGATACCTTGCAGTAACCAGGATCGAGAAGATGATCCCACATTATATGGTAATCGAAAAGGAAACTGTCGTTATATCCTACCTTTTTCCAGCCGCTAAGAAGTGCAAAATTCGCCTCTACCTCTTTCGGGAATGTTAGCTTGTTTTTTACGTATTCGAGATCTTTATATTCTTTTGTCATGTCAAGCTCGTCATAGCTCGACGTGTACGTTCTTGATATAGGAGCGAACATAAGCACGAATCTGTCGGGATTATTTAGCTTTTCCTTGATAGGTGCCCATAAAAGATCAAAATACACGAGAAATACTATTTTAGTATCTATGCCTTTTTTTGTTAGAATCTCGTCAGCTTCGTTGAGCATCATTACAAAATAATCGGAGGGACGCTCTACGCACGCCTCACACTCACAGTTGTTGTTTGAGCTGTCCGCAAGCCAGAAGTGAAGATATTTGACGTCTCGGTTTTCCTCGCAGTACTGCGCGATTTTCGAGCTTATAGCAGTACGTACCGCTTTGTTTGAATAGCAAAGATTCGTGTTGAGCGGAATGCCGTGATAGAATTTACGCTCTCCGCCAATCTGGGCAAGCACGTTCTTCAAATTTTCGGGGACAGAGGGGTCAACGAGCTTTTCCCAACTGTCACCTGCAATTCCAAAGGGTTCACACGTCCAGCCGTGTCCGACCTTGTGAAGAAGGAGTCCGCGCTTTTCTATTTCCTCGGTAAGAGAGCTGACGATGGAATCGATATTCTCTCGCGATATATTTTCGGACGCGTAGTAGGGGTTGTAGGTATGATCGTACCAGATTTTGAAAAAGTGAGTGGGTCTGAAAAATTGGAAGAAATATCCGCTCATACCGACGCGCGGTATCCATTTTATCATATTAAGAACGTGCTCGTAAGAGGTTGCGCCCTCGATGCAAACCGCTCTGTGTCTGTACGATGCTTTTTCCACCACGTTCACGTTAAGAGAATCTATTTTGAACGAGGGAATTACCTCTCCGTCATCGGTAGGTCTTACCCAAGCGACACCGAGCTCCCGAAGAAAACGGTATGCGGCAATAAGCACAGATCTCGGATTACAGCCGGTGATAATACCGGCGTTATTTTCAACGTGGATATAAATTGAATCATCGAGTCTTTTGTCGGAGACCTCGGGGATTTTTGATGCGAAATTCTCGCTCTCTCCGACCCATATAACGTTTTGTACACGCTCGACGTAACAGGGAAATGAGCGTATGTCTATAAAGAGGGTGTCGTCAATAGTCTTAAGACAGCGGTAAAGCTCGTCAACGGCATAATTCACAGTATCGTTCTTGCTGATCTTCGCAATAATTATATTCGTCATTTTGCTTTCTCCTGTATAAGATCCAACATTTAAGTAGATAAAAGAAAATCTTTATAAAATAAAATGTCTATTTTTTATAAATACTGTTTCCGTAAATATCAGTTCCGACGAAAAGTGGGAATTTGTCAAATTCAAGAAGACGTATCGCCTCGCAACCGAGGTCGTTATATGCGACGGTTACCGCACTTTTGATGTGTGCTGCCGCTACTGCACCCGCACCGCCGATAGCGCAGAAGTAGAGCGCGCCGTTTCGTATCTGTGCCTCTGTCACCGCCTCGCTTCGCTCGCCTTTTCCTATCATGGCTATAAGTCCGAGGTCGAGAAGCTGCGGAGTATAAACGTCCATTCTCGATGAGGTGGTCGGTCCGCACGAGCCGATCGCAAGTCCGTTTTTCTCGGGTGTGGGACCCGCATAATATATGACCGCGTCCTTTATGTCAAAGGGAAGCGCCTCGCCCTTTTCGAGCGAGCTTATCATTCGCGCGTGAGCCGCGTCACGGGCGGTGTATACCTTGCCCGAAAGCAGGATCTTGTCGCCTGCATGAAGCGACGGAGCAAGATCGCGCAGCTCGGATACGTTTATTTCAAGCATTTCCACTTGTCCTTTTAAGAAATTTAGTAAAAGCTTTTGGATTGTTAAACCTTTTTTCAAAAAGGTTTAAGCCGGTTCTCAGGGCAGAGCCCTGAGTTAAAGTATCATAACGCCCTTTTTCGCACATTCCTCGCGTACGTCGTCCGGCCAAACAGAGGACTGTACCTCGCCTATGTGAGCCTTTCTCAGGAAGAACATACACATTCTCGACTGACCGATACCTCCGCCTACCGTGTAGGGAAGCTTGCCTTCAAGAAGCGCCTTGTGGAAGGGAAGCTCTGCTCGCTCGGGACAGCCTGCGATCTCAAGCTGTCTGAGAAGTGCCTTTTCGTCAACTCTGATTCCCATCGACGAGAGCTCAAGCGCTATGTCAAGTACGGGATAATATACGATAATGTCGCCGTTGAGCTCCCAGTCGTCATAGTCGGGAGCGCGTCCGTCGTGACGCTTGCCCGATTTAAGAGCCCCGCCGATCTTCATAATAAAGACTGCGCCGTATTCCTTTGCCGCCAGATACTCTCTCTCTTTGCCGGTCTTGTCGGGATAGCGATCCTCAAGCTCCTGAGAGGTGATAAATGTGATGTGCTCGGGAAGAAGGCGTCCTATGAACTGATAGTCGTCGGTTATGTAGTTTTCGGTGTGACGAAGCGCGCGGTAGATGCGGTTGACGGTGAGCTTTAACACCTCCTCGGTGCGCTCCTCGGCAGTGATAACTCTTTCCCAGTCCCACTGGTCAACGTATATCGAGTGAATGTTGTCGGTTTCCTCGTCGCGTCGGATAGCCGACATATCGGTATAAAGACCTTCGCCCGGCTCAAATCCGTAGTAAGCGAGAGCAGAGCGCTTCCATTTTGCAAGAGAGTGAACTATCTCGCACTCCTTGCCGCTTTCGAGAAGGTCGAAGCTGACAGGGCGCTCGTAGCCGTTAAGCGTATCGTTAAGACCGGAGGACGATTCAACGTATATCGGCGCAGAAACACGCGTCAGATTTAACTGTATCGCGAGATCGCGCTCAAAAAAGTCCTTTACTTTCTTTATTGCAGACTGTGTCTGACGGAGATTCAGCTCCGAGCGATAGCCTTCGGGAATATATAATTTAGACATATCGTGCCGTCCTTTCGACGTAATTTCAAAATAATAATCTATTATAACACACTTTTCTCCCTTAGTC
>JAZOSN010000063.1:0-57770 GCA_045657105.1 Eubacteriales bacterium | reverse complement strand
GCTCCAATTTGATAGACTACTATTGTGTATTCGCCCGTTGGGGAAGATGATTTTTCAAGCTTTTTCGGGTGATAATTGTGTAAATATATTAAAGCGACTGCCAAGAGCAGAAAGATCATTACGATCGCTATTAAAATGCTGCATAGAGCTATTAAAAGTCGTTTTTTCGTATCATTGATCTCCTTTTCAAAAAATCAAAAAAGCACATAAGTCCCCTGTGAGATCGGCTTACGTGCTTGAAACTTGTTTTATATATGGTATTTTAAGCGGCGTATAGCCGAAAACATGTATCTATACCTGTGATTTTATTATATCACGCGCGGTAAAAAATGTCAATATGTGAAGGTGCATAAATCTTGTGTTGTGGGTTTGTAGTGTTTGCATAAGTCACCGTCTGCAAACCTTGACCGATTTTTATCGGTAAGTCTTATAAAATTCGGCTATATAATATCTTATAAAATTCGGCTATATAATATAAAGTAAAAATTTACAAAAAACCTTTGACATATACGATACTTTGTGATATAATAAAACGGTTACTGTGGAGATTTATCCTTTTCGGTAAAATATCTCCGGGAAAGGGGACGGAAATTTGATAATACTCGGCATAGATCCGGGCATAGCTATCGTCGGATACGGCGTCATCGAATATAAAAATTCGAGATTTCGTCCTATCGCGTACGGTGCGATAAGAACGCCCGCACACACTCCGGTAGAGGACAGGCTCAAAATGATACACGAGCAACTCGGCGAGATAATAGACAAGTTCTCGCCCGACGAGATGTCAATCGAGGAGCTTTTCTTCAACAGCAACACGACGACCGCAATAGTGGTCGCCGAGGCAAGAGGAGTCATTCTTCTCACCGCCGCTGAGCGCGGTCTTAAAATAAGCGAATATACGCCGCTTCAAATAAAGCAGTCTGTTGTCGGATACGGCAAGGCGGAGAAAAAGCAGGTTATACATATGGTCGGCACCATTCTTGGTCTGAAAGATCCGCCAAAGCTTGACGACACAAACGACGCGCTTGCCGCCGCCATCTGCCACGCGCACACGAGCGGCTCGTCGGTGAAGCGCTTTTACAATCTCAAATAAAACGACGGAGAATTACTATGTTTTACTATATTTCGGGAACACTTGCGATCTGCACGCCGACGATGGCGGTCATTGACTGCTCGGGAGTCGGATACAAGCTTACTATCAGCGCAAACACTCTTTCAAAGCTCGCGGGCAAAGAAAATACTAAGGTCAAGCTTTTCACCTATTTTTCGGTGCGCGAGGACGCGCAGGAGCTTTACGGCTTCTTTACCGAGGAGGAGCAGCTTGCTTTCACAATGCTTATAAGTGTATCGGGTATCGGACCAAAGGCGGCTATCGCGATACTTTCGGTACTGACTCCCGAAAAGCTCTCGCTTGCAATTTCGACGGGAGATGCAAAGGCAATAGCAAAGGCGCAGGGCGTTGGAGCCAAAACTGCCGCGAGAGTCGTGCTCGAGCTTAAAGACAAGGCAGGCACACTCGCAGGAGGCGACGATTCTTCGGCAGACGACACGCTGATAAGTGCTATCTCCTCGCCGTCGAAGCTTTCGGACGTCGAGGCGGCACTCACCGTTCTCGGATATTCGCGTCCCGAGATTGCATACGCGCTCAGAGGAGTTGACACAAGCCTCGATACCGAGGATATAATAAGGCTTGCGCTCCGTAGTCTTATGAAATAAGCTTTACGAAGGGAGATATTCAAAATGGCAATAGATTACGAGTATCAAAGCGACGAAGAATATGCGCTTGAAAACAGGATACTTGACGCCGAATATTCGGAAAACGACGTTGACACCGAGATAACGCTGCGTCCTAAAAAGCTTGACGATTATATCGGACAGACCAAGGTGAAGGAAAACCTTAAAGTTTATATAGAAGCGGCAAAGCAGAGAGGGGAGATGCTCGATCACGTTCTGCTTTATGGTCCTCCCGGGCTCGGAAAGACCACGCTTGCCGGAATAATCGCAAACGAGATGAACGTAAACATCAGAATAACCTCCGGTCCTGCTATCGAAAAGCCGGGAGATCTGGTTGCGCTTCTCACAAATCTCAGTGATAACGACATACTTTTCATAGACGAGATACACCGCCTTGCGCGAACCGTCGAGGAGATACTTTATCCTGCGATGGAGGATTACGAGATAGATATTATAATCGGCAAGGGACCTGCGGCCCGCTCGCTTCGTATGAAGCTTCCGAAGTTTACTCTTATCGGTGCGACCACCCGTGCAGGTCAGCTTTCGACTCCGCTTCGCGATCGCTTTGGCGTACTCTTCAAGCTTGAGCTTTACTCACCCGAGGAGCTCTCTACGATAGTTTCGCGCTCTGCGCGTATTCTCGGCTTTGACATAGACGAGAGCGGTGCTTATCAGATCGCCTCCTGCTCACGCGGAACGCCGAGAATTGCAAACAGACTTCTTAAAAGAACGCGCGATTTTGCTCAGATAAAGGGCAACGGCGTAATTGACGGAAATATAGCAAAAATTGCACTTGAAGCACTCGAGATCGACCATCTCGGGCTCGACAACGTCGACAGACGTATGCTTGAAGCTATAATAAAGTATTACGGCGGAGGACCTGTCGGACTCGACACTCTTGCCGCGACAATCGGCGAAGAGGCGGTAACTATCGAGGACGTTTACGAGCCCTATCTTATGCAGATAGGATTTCTCAGCCGTACTCCGCGAGGCCGCTGTGTAACAAAGCTCGCGTACGATCATCTCGGCATACCGTTTGGCGGTCAGGGCTCTCAGACGTCTATTTTTTAGGGCACGACTTGGGAAACTTTTGAAAAAGTTTCCTGAGAACCTTCAAAACTTTGATAAAAAATAAGCTTAAAAAGGGAATAAAAATGTTTGTTGCAGATAAATGGAAATCCTACGAGCTTCTTGACGCGGATAGCGGTAAAAGACTCGAAAGATGGGGAAAATACACGCTCGTCCGTCCCGATCCGCAGGTAATATGGAAGGGCTGCGCGTCCGAAAAGCTCTGGAAGCGCGCGGACGCCAAATACACTCGCTCGAAAAGCGGTGGCGGCGCTTGGGACGACGGCTCCAAAATGCCCGAAAAATGGCAGATAGAGTACGAAAATCTCGGACTCAAATTCGTAGTTCGTCCGACGGGATTCAAGCATACCGGCATTTTTCCCGAGCAGGCGGTCAACTGGGAATGGAGCTACAATCTCATAAAAAACTCAGGAAGAAAAATAAAGCTGTTAAACCTTTTCGCATACACAGGCGGAGCAACGGTTGCCGCCGCGGCGGCAGGCGCTTCGGTCTGCCACGTTGACGCTTCTCGCGGAATGGTCGAGCAGGCAAAGGAAAACGCCGCGCTTTCAGGACTTTCCGATGCTCCGATACGCTATATCGTTGACGACTGCCGTAAATTCGTCGAGCGCGAAATACGACGCGGAAATAAATACGACGCTATCATAATGGATCCTCCGTCCTACGGCAGAGGACCGAGCGGAGAGCTCTGGAAGCTTGAAGACAATATCTACGAGTTCGTTCAGCTATGCTCAAATCTCATTTCGGACACACCGCTTTTCGTGCTTGTAAACTCGTATACCACAGGACTTTCGGCGTCTACTATGGGTGCGGTGCTCTCGCTTGCGGTCAAGGAGCGCTTTGGCGGAGTCGTAGAAGCTCGCGAGGTCGGACTTCCTATAAGCGCGTCCGGAATAAACCTCCCCTGCGGAGCGGCGGCACGCTGGATAGCCTCGAAAAACTGACATATTTTGTAATCTCTCTGAAAGGAAAAAGCGTATGAATAACGAAGAAATGCAGAATGTTCAACTCGGGCAGGACTATGAAGCTCCCGTTACCGAAAAGCTCTTTGATAAAAAGGACGCGCGGAGCACCTTCGGGCGTATCGCTCTCGGACTTTTTGCGGTGTCCTTCGTTATCACCGCTCTTTTGCTTGCGGCAAAGCAGTTTTTACCAGAGGAGCTTCTGGCAAAGCCTTGGTTTCCTTATCTGTTCAACTTCGCTGTGATGTATATCATCGCGTTTCCGATAGGATACCTTTTCATATGCAGACTTCCGAAGCAGGAACCGGACAAAAGTTTGCCGAATACTATGAAGTTAGGCACCTTCCTGCGCCTTTTTATAAGTGCGATCTGTCTTATGTACGTCGGAAATATCGTCGGCGTGATATTTGACTCTCTCTTTACGTCTGCCAAATATTTTCTTCGCGAGGCACCGATAGAAACGATCACCGAGCAGCTCGGACTTGACGCCGTATGGCTTCAAATATTTTACGTTGCCGTAATTGCTCCGATAATGGAAGAGATAATTTTCCGAAAGGTCATAATCGACCGCACGAAGAGATTCGGATATACGCCGGCTATAATCTTTTCGGGAGTTCTTTTCGGACTTTTCCACGGAAACTTCGGACAGGTATTTTATGCAACGCTCGTGGGATTTCTGCTCGGATACGTCTACGTCAGGACGGGTAAGCTTATAAACACTATTCTCCTGCACGCCGCGATAAACCTGTACGGCGGAGTTTTCCCCGTACTGATATTCAGTCTTATGGACATAAAAAGGCTCGACGAGATAATGCTGATGAGTGATTACGAGCTTTATCTTGAATCGATCTTGCAGTTTGTCGGAGATAATATTTTCCCGATAATTTTGTACGCCGTGCACGCGACCGTTTTCTTTGCGCTCGCTATAACCGGACTCGTACTGCTTATAAAAGACAGAAAGCGCTATAAGGCAGGGCTTGTCAAGGCAGATCCTCCAATGCCGAAGGAGAGGGCATTTTCCACTATGTTTTTGAGCGTGGGATTTTTGCTTTTCTGTATCAGTATGCTCTATGAGTTCTACGTAAGTCTTTAAATTCAAAAAGGAAAAAATATGGCATATATTGAAGTTAAGAACGTGTGCTTCTCTTACGAGGAGGACACGCAGGAAAATAAAACGGTGCTCGACAACGTAAGTCTTGAAATTGAGCGCGGAGAATTCGTTGCTATTCTCGGACGAAACGGCTCGGGAAAATCGACGCTCGCAAAGCTTCTCAATATGATACTCACGCCGAGCTCGGGTAAAATACTGATCGACGGTATTGATATAACCTCGGATTTCGACGACAGACTTCTGCTCGAAATTCGTAAAAAGATCGGAATGGTCTTTCAAAATCCCGACAATCAGATATTTGCAACGATAGTTGAAGAGGACGTTGCCTTCGGACCGGAAAATCTCGGTATGGAGAGTGCCGAGATACGCCGCAGGGTAGACGGGGCGCTTGCCGCCGTCGATATGACCGAATACGCGCGCCACGCTCCGCATAAGCTCTCGGGCGGACAGAAGCAGAGAATAGCTATTGCGGGAGTACTTGCGATGGATCCCGAATGTATAATTTTTGACGAATCGACATCGATGCTCGATCCTCACGGACGTAAAGAGATAGTCGAGGTTATGAGGCGCCTGAATAAGGAGCGCGGAAAGACTATAGTTCACATAACTCACAATATGGACGAGTCGGAGATCGCGGATAGAGTCATCGTGCTCGACGACGTCGGAATACGCCTTGAAGGAAGTCCGAAGGAGGTCTTTTCGGATATAAAGACGATAAGCGAGCTCGGACTCGAAGCTCCGCAGGCAACAGAACTCTGCGACAGGCTCGCAGATGCGGGATTTGGTATCGGTCGCGGTATAATCGGGCAGGAAAACTGCGCGAAGGCGATTTTTGATGCCATACAGGTGAAAAGAGCCGAAAGTTAAAGGAAAGAACAGGAAAAAAGATGCAAAATGCAGTAAAAGTCGAAAACGTGTCCTACGTCTACGGAGAGGGTACTCCCTTTCAGGTGCTTGCGCTCGACAGCGTTTCGCTTAACGTGAAAAAAGGAAAGCTCACCGGAATAATCGGGCATACGGGCTCGGGAAAATCCACCCTGCTACAAATGCTCAACGGTCTGGTTAAGCCGGATAACGGAAAAATAATCATCGGTGAGGACGACATATATTCAAACAAGAAGCTTCGCCGCGAAGCCTGCTTTCGCGTCGGACTGGTTTTTCAGTATCCCGAATATCAGCTTTTTGAGGATAGCGTGAAGAAGGATATAGCCTTCGGTCCTAAGAATATGGGACTTTCTGAGCAGGAAATAGAGGCGCGCGTTATAGAGGCGGCAGAGTTCGTCGGTCTTGATGCGGATCTGCTCGAAAAATCTCCGTTTGATCTTTCGGGCGGACAGAAAAGACGCGTCGCGATTGCAGGAATACTTGCTATGAAGCCCGAAATAATCGTGCTCGACGAGCCGGCGTCCGGACTTGATCCGATAGGAAGGCGCGAGATCTTCGGCGGACTCGAAAAATACAGAAGAGCGACAGGAACGACTATGGTGATCGTCAGTCACTCTATGGAGGATATGGCAAGATACGCGGACGATCTCGTGGTTTTTGAAAACGGAAGGATTGTTATGCAGGGAAGTAAGGACTCTGTCTTTGCAAGAGAAGAGGAGCTTGGCAAAATAGGGCTTTATCTCCCTCAGATAACAAGACTTTGCCGCCGTCTGCGCGATATGGGAATAGATATTCCGAGCGAGATATATACGGTCGAGGACGCGTTTGATGCTATACTTTCGATAACGGACGGGGGTGAGGCAAAATGCTGAGAGATGTTACCCTCGGTCAGTATCTTCCGGGAAAAAGCCTGCTTCACAGGGTTGATCCCCGAATGAAGCTCGTTATCTCCGTGCTTTTTATAGTTACGGTTTTTCTTGCTAAAAATTTGTGGGCACTGCTTGCGATCCTTGCCTTCACTCTCCTGCTTATTTTTATGACGGGACTTTCTCCGAAGGTAGTGTTCAAGGCGCTTAAACCGATAATACTTGTTATACTTTTCACCTCGGTAATCAGTGCTTTTTGGAGAACGGGTGATCATCTTCTCGTTTCCTTCTGGAAGATCAAAATATATATGGAGGGCGTTACCTACGCTATTCTGATAGCGCTCAGGATCGTCGTGCTCGTTCTCGGAACGAACCTGATACTCTCTTATACGACCTCTCCGATCGCGCTCACCGACGGTCTTGAACAGCTTCTTGCACCGCTTAAAAAGATAAAGGTGCCGGTTCACGACTTTTCGATGATAATGACGATAGCACTCAGATTTATTCCGACTCTCATCGAGGAAACCGACAGAATAATGAGCGCACAACGCTCGCGCGGAGCAGTTTTTTCGAGCGGCTCGCTTGTAAAAAGAGCAAAAGCGCTTATTCCGATATTCATACCGCTCTTTGCTTCGCTTATAAGACGCGCGGACGAGCTTGCGGTTGCTATGGAGTGCCGTTGTTATACGGGTGATAACGGACGAACGACTATGAATACTCTGAAATATTCCTCAAAGGATTTTGTTATGCTACTTATTTTTGCAGTCCTTTGTGTGGGTACGGTATTTGTCAGTAAGCTTGGCGGACCGTCGTTCTGATTACAAACTACAAAGCACGAATTATTTTAAGTAAATTTTTTAGACTATGAAAGGAGCGGTAGAATGAAGATACTCTTTGAAATCTCATATCTCGGTACGGCGTATCACGGGTACCAGGTACAAAACGGAAGCGGTCTTCCTACCGTTCAAAGGGCGATGCAGGACGCCGTCGAAAATCTCTTCGGCAAAAGATTTTGTCTGAGCGGTTGCAGTCGTACGGACGCGGGAGTACACGCCCGTCAGTTCTTTTGCACTGCCGACGGAGTCCACGAAATAACGATCCCCGAGGATAAAATACCGCTCGCCATCGCAAGATTTCTGCCGAGCGATATATCGGTGCGCTCTGCACGCTACGTAAGCGACTCCTTTCACGTCAGATACGACGTTGATTACAAAGAGTACGAATATACCGTGCTAAATACAAGACTTGCCGATCCGTTTTACAGTAGTCGGGCTTGGCACTGTCCGAAAAGGCTTGACGTCGACAAAATGAACGCCGCGGCGGGACATTTCGTCGGAAAACACGATTTTGCGGCGTTTATGGCGCAGGGTTCGTCGGTGAGGGACACGGTCAGAACTATAAAATATTTCGACGTGCGCCGAGAGGGTGACCTCGTTATAATGAGAGTTGCGGCGGACGGATTTCTCTATAATATGGTGCGGATACTTTGCGGAACTCTCGTCGCGGTATCCGAGGGTAAAATATCCGAAAACGATATTCCCGAAATAATAAATTCCTGTGACAGGACTCGCGCGGGTATGACGCTTGTGCCCGACGGACTCTGCCTTTCAAAGGTAGTCTATCCCGAGTCTGCATTCTCGCAAGGAACTGAAAGGAGGCGCGAGGGTACTCTTGAAGAATAACGAAAGAAAAAACTTTTCCGAGCCGTCCGATAAAGGCGGAAGAATAGACCTCGGAAAATTCTCGGAAAATCCGAAAAAAGTCAAAAAAACAAACGTTTTCAAGGTTCTTTTCAGAAAAAACAAGGCGTTTGACCTAAGCAGTGATTCTGACGAAAAGCCGACGGTAGATGCCGAAGCAAAGAAAATATCCGAGCGCTTCAATATGGCTTATAACGTTCTCTGGATAGTGCTTATCCTTTTCGTGGTACTGTTCTTTGTGTTTTTCGGTGACGGCATAACTACGGGAAGTATGCAGTATATGTTCAGAAATATGTTCGGACACGGCGACGCGCTCGGAAGTGTCAGTGAATATTATTTCAGTGTCAATGACAATGCGGTCGTCGGCGATTTTTCGGGCGTTCCCGTGCTTGCCGGAAGCGACAGAGTGGTAATATTCGCGCCCGACGGAAGCCATCAGTTCTCGGACGAATCAAGTTATGCTTTACCTGTGGTCAAGACATCTGATAAGTATATACTTATTTACGATCAGGGCGGAGGCGAGTTTGCGATCTACGACGCGTTCGGCGTGAGATATTCTCAGGACGCGCCCGGACGTATCTACTGCGGAGCAATCGCAGATAACGGAAACAGTATAATCGCTCGTAGAGGAAGCGAATACAATAGCGAGATAGCGATATACGATCAGAATTTTGAAATGATAAACCTTATAAAAAAGAACAACAGGGTAGCCTCGCTCGATATTAAAGACGACGGAAGCGAGATTGCGCTTCTTTCTTACTCGGTAGGTGCTTCCGGAAACGTTGAAAGCGAGCTTATGCTCCTTGAAACGAGCTCGGATACACCCAAAAAGCTCACCCTGTTTAACGAGGGAATGCCGCTTGAATGTAAATATCTCGAAGATGGCGGAGTTGCTCTTCTTTTCGACGACGCGCTCTGTATTCTTGATAGTGAGGGCAACAAGACTGCTTCCTGCGCGGTAGATATAAAAGAGTCCTGCGACTATTTTCTGGCAAACGACGGCTCACTTATCTACTATATGAAGGGCTACGGAGATGCAAGCTCCTTTGTTGCGACCTTCGTGCGACTTTCTGAAAGCAGTATGAAAAAGGCGCAGTACACGGATACCGGTAAGGTCGTTGCACTGAATATACACGGAGATTATGCGTATATTATTACAGAGTATTCGGTCATAAGACTCGACTCTCCCGATTTACAAAGTAAAGAGATCTATAAATCAGACAGGAAAATACATTCCTTTGCTATCATTTCGGACGACAGCTATGTCTGCTTTGCCGATTCGATCGTTAAGATAAGCTTTGAAGGTAGTAAGGAATAAGCTTTTTAGCGGAAAGGATACTAATTTATTATGAGCATTATAATTGATTTCGCAATAATCGCCATTATCGCGGTCAGCGTTCTGCTTTACGCTAAACGCGGACTTGTGGGCGTTGCAATAGATATTGCCGGATTTATTCTCTCGGCACTCGTATCGTGGTATTTTTCACCTATGGTCGGGGGATACATTTCGGGATTTATGAATAATATCGTGAGTAACGACGGAGCTCTGGTTTCGGATATTCTTACCTCGGACGCGCTTGCCAGAATAATCGCGTTTACGGTAATATTCCTTATCTGTATGATCGTGGTCAAGATGATAGTAAGCCTTGCAAAAAGCATAAAGCTTCCTATAATCTCTACCGTTGATAAGCTCCTCGGAGCAGTTCTCGGACTGCTTCTCGGCGTTGCTTGGGCACAGGTTGCATCTATGGCAGTGTTTGCTCTGCTCGAAATACTTGCAAACAGTGTTCCGGGATTTCCGATCGAAGCCTTCGAAGGACTTACGGTAACGAGATGGTTCTTCGAGTTCAATCTGTTCAAGACGATATTCGCAGTAGTTTAAACTGCAAAAAAGCAAAATGTTTTTATTTGAAAGCGTGGTTATATAAGTTATGGAAATGTGTGCAAGATGCAAAAAAAGAGTTGCCGTCATTTTTATCTCCCGTATGGAGGGCGATAAGACGACCAACGAGGGAATATGTATAAAATGCGCGAAGGAACTCGGCATAGGACCTATAAACAATATTCTCGGCAATATGGGAATTACCGACGAGGATATTGACCGTATGGATATGGAGATGGAGGGAATAATCGGCGCAGAGTCGGACGATGCCTCGGACGATATGGGCAAAACTCCCCCGATCAATTTCGCAAAGCTTTTCGGATCGCTTGGCAATCTCGGCGCAAAAAACGATGGCGGCGAAAACTCTGCAAAGGGACAGAAAAAGGGCAAGAATCCCAAGAACACAACTCAGTTTCTTGATACCTACTGTACCGATATAACGGCAAGGGCAAGAGAAGGAAAGCTCGACAGAGTTATCGGACGCGATAGCGAAATGGAGAGAATGATGCAGATCCTCTGCCGCCGTCAGAAGAACAATCCCTGCCTTATAGGCGAGCCGGGCGTAGGTAAAACGGCAATTGCCGAGGCACTTGCTCAGCTTATTGCCGACGGTAAGGCTCCGAGAAAGCTTGCCGATAAGGAAATAAGAGTTGTAGATCTGACCGCGCTTGTTGCCGGAACTCAGTTCAGAGGTCAGTTTGAATCGAGAATAAAAGGTCTTATTGAAGAGGTAAAGGCGAGAGGCAACGTCATTCTCGTTATCGACGAGGTGCACAGTATAGTCGGCGCAGGAGATTCAGAGGGAAGTATGAGCGCGGCGAACATTTTGAAGCCTGCACTGTCACGCGGTGACGTTCAGATCATAGGCGCGACGACTCTCGCGGAATACAGAAAATATATCGAGAGCGATTCGGCACTCGAACGCCGTTTCCAACCGATAATCGTGGAAGAGCCCTCGATAGACGATACGATAGAGATACTTCGCGGAATAAAGGGATACTATGAAAGCTTCCACGGTATCACCATTCCCGACATAGTAATTGAGAGGACTGTCGTTCTTTCTGAAAGATATATTACAGACAGATTTCTCCCCGATAAGGCGATAGACCTGCTTGACGAGGCGGCATCTCATCTTGCGCTCCACGCTCCCGAGGTAGAGCGCGCGGCAAGAGCGGCAATCGAGCTTGACAGACTGCAAAGAGAAGCAGACGCCGAAGAGGCAAGAGAGGTTCCCGACGAGGAGATCAACGAAAAATATCGCAGAGTTGCCGAGATAAAGACCGCGCTTATCGCCGCCGAAAAGGAATCTCAGGAGGCAGAAAAGGCGAGAGCCGAGGTCGCTTTGACTACATCGCACCTCGCGTCTGTGGTCGAGCTCTGGACGGGAATTCCCGCAAGCAATATAACGGAAAACGAGTTCAAACGTGTGGATAAGCTTGCCGACAGACTCAAAGAGCGTCTGATCGGTCAGGACGAGGCGGTCGATGCGGTCGCAAGAGCGATCAAGCGTAACCGCGCAGGTATCGCGTATAAGCGCAAGCCGGTGTCCTTCATTTTCGCAGGACCTACGGGTGTCGGTAAGACCGAGCTTGTCAAGCTTCTTGCCTCCGACCTGTTCGATTCGCCCGAAACTCTCATTCGTCTTGATATGTCGGAGTTTATGGAAAAGCACTCGGTATCGAGAATTATCGGAGCGCCTCCCGGATACGTCGGATACGACGACGCGGGACAGCTTACCGAAAAAATACGCCGCAAGCCCTATTCGGTAGTCCTTTTCGACGAGATCGAGAAGGCGCACCCCGACGTTATGAATATCCTTCTTCAAATACTTGACGACGGACATATCACGGACGCTCGCGGCAAGAAGGTCAACTTTGAAAATACCGTTATCGTTATGACGACCAATGCAGGCGCGGTAGGCGTTGACGCTCCGCTCGGATTTTCGGACAGTAGCGCGTCAACGGCAGGAGGTAAGACCGAAAAGGCACTCGCGCAGTTCCTTCGTCCCGAGTTTATCAATCGCGTTGACGAGATAATCACCTTCCGCAGTCTTGATGAGGACGATTTCACCAAGATCGCGAAGATAATGCTCGGCGATCTCGTCAAGACTCTCGCAGAAAAGGAGATCAAACTCACGTATAGCGAAGAGGCGGTAAGAGTTATAGCAAAACGCTCGTTCTCGCGCAAATACGGCGCAAGAAATCTCCGTCGCACTATTCAGCGTGAGGTGGAAGACGTGCTTGCAAGCCGTCTTATAGGCGATTACGACAGAAATATCTCGACTATAACTATGGACGCGCAAAACGACGACCTCGTCATAATGTGCAACTGAGGTATTTCGGATATAATAGTATGAATGATGAAATCTAACACAAAGAAAGGAGGCGGTGAGTAAGATATGGCAGAAAGATGGTACGACAAAACGGTGCCCGAGGTCGAGGAGATTACAGGCAGTGACGCCGTAAACGGACTTTCCTCGGAAAACGCGCAGGAAAGACTCGAAAAAAACGGAAGAAACGAGATATTTCCGATAGAGCATAAAACCCCTGCTCAGCATCTTTCGGATTTTTCGACGAGCGGACTCGGTCTGCTACTCGTTTTCACCTCGCTTATTTCGCTTTTCTTTAAAGAATACTTGCTCGCCGCTTCGGCGATCTTACTGATAGCACTCAGTTATTTCGTTATGTTTACAACCTATTACAGCTCGCGAGTCCTGCTCGAGCGAGCGGCAAGAAACTCGCTACCGAGCGCAAAGGTCATAAGGGACGGAAAGCTTTGCACGGTAAAGCAGGACGAGATAGTCGTCGGCGACCTTATCTACCTCTCGGCAGGAGATATTGTGCCCTGCGATGCGCGTATAGTCAAGGATAACAGTCTTTACATAGTCGAAACAGGTATAACCGACGGTGTAAGGAGTATTGCCAAAAGGAGCGATTTCGTTGAGTACAGAAACGTTCCGCCGCATATGTGCTTCAATATGGCGTGGGCTTCCACGATAGTCACAAAGGGAAACGGACTTGCTATTGCCTGCGAGGTGGGAAGGCGTACTCTCGTGTGCAGAACGGGCAAAAACAAGCCTGCGGCGCAGTATCATAAGCTTGCGATATTTGATACGCTTAGGCGTATCGGCGGAAAGATGAGTCTTTTCTATATCGCCGCCGCCTTTATAATCTCGTTTATCGGTATTTTACCGATAATGAGCGGACAAAATTCTCTTACAACACTGCTAGTTGCGCTTTCGCTCGGCGCAGCAGGACTTTCCGAATTTCTGATGCTTTTCGGTTACGTTATAGTAGCTTGCGGACTTTTCGACTCGCTTAGTCGGAAAAAGCAGACGAAAAAGGGCTCGCTTATAAAAAATGCGGACAGGCTTGATACGCTTAAAAAGGTGGATACGCTTATAGTTCCTCCCGAATCTATATATTCAACTCGTCGAATGTCGCTTGAAAAGGCGTACGTTTCAGGCCATCTCTACGACGTTTCTGAGCGAGGCTTTGGCGATAACTGCCTGAGGCTTCTCAAATATGCGGTCGTAACGACAGGACTTTACGGTCAGAATAAGATAAGCGGAGAGGTCGATGACGGCGGAGATTTCTACACCTTCGAGGAGGACGCGATACTTCGCTCGGCTTTTGACTACGGAGTTTACAATTCACTGCTTGAAAACGAATATCCGCTCGTCGAGTTCAAACGAAAAAGCGAATATAATAAATTTGACACCGCGCTCGTACGATTTAACGGAAATAATACCGTTCTGCTTCGCGGTGAAGCGAACGAAATTCTTTCCTGCTGTACTTACTACTACGAAAACGGAAGATATTTAAGACTCGGACCGGTAGAGCGAAGTAAAATAGAGGTCGCGGCGGTCCAGCTTATGCGACAGGCGTACAGAGTAATCGCAGTTGCCTCGAAGAACTCGCGCTTCAATTCTCTGACAAAGCTGAAAGACTGTCAGAACGAGCTCATATTCGAGGGCTTTATAGCACTCATAGAGCCGATCCTTCCGGGGGTTTCTCAAACTGTTTCGAGATGTCGCGCGGCAGGAATGAAGGTTATGCTTTTCAGTGATGAGGTCAGTGAGAAGGATTATCAGATAGCACGCGCAATCGGAATGGTATCCTCGCGAGCCGAAGTGATAAGCGGAGAAAAGCTTCGCGATATTGTGGAAAAAAATCCTGACGGAGCCGCCTCGATCATTTCAAAATACACGATGTTTGAGGGAATGACGGTTGCCGACAAGGAGCTTGCAATAAATAAGCTCAGAGAAAGCGGAAATACGGTCGCCTTCCTTGGAAATAAGCTCAGAGAGCTTCCGCTTCTCCGTGCGGCTGATATAGGAATGACAGAATGTATCAGTCTGACGGGCGGTCAGGAGGAAAAGGCAGAAACCGACGGTTGTGAAGCGCTCAGGTTCGTTTCAGACGCGGTAGTCACTATGGTCGATATGGATTCGAGCGGCGGACTGAATTCTGCGGTCGAGGTTATCACAAGCGCCAAAAATATAAACAATAATATCGACAGAATGCTCAGATACCTTATAAGCTCACAGAGCGTCAGACTCGTTCTCGTAATCTGGTCGCTTTTGTCGGGCACACTTCTTCTGAGTCCTGCCGCGATACTCATTTCGGGGCTCGTTCTTGATCTCACGGCATCTCTCATAATGGCGTTCAAAAAGCCCTCTGCGAGAATACTTGCAGAAAAGGATAGGGATATTTCGGAAAAGAGTATAATCAATACCTTGAAGCAGTGTACCGAAAAGGGAGCGATATGCGGACTCCTTGTAATCGTTTTTGCATACGTTCTTTCGCTCACAAGACTGATACCGACAAGCTCGCTTGCCTCCTGCGCATTCCTCTCGCTCGTTACACTTTCGGCTTCTCTTATGATGCAAACACTCAGTGAGGGAAGAGCGGCAAAGTCCGAACTCAGAGTGAGCAAGATGCAGTTTGTGTATTTCCTTGCTGTTTTGGCTCTCGTTTGCCTGTGTATGCTCTTTAAAGGCTTTACCTGCGCTATAACCGGAGCAGGAGCGGTATCAAATTATATCCTTATTCCGGTACTCGTTTTGCCGATCATCGCGCCCTTTATCGCAGGGCTTCTCACAAAGCTCAGGCGCAGTGAAAAAACGGTCAGAAAAATAGAAAATATCAAGAAAAAAGTTAAAAATAAGATCTCGAAGAAGGCAAGCTAAGCAGTCTTTGAAGATGAAAACAGGAGTAATTATGAAAACAAATCTTAAAAACAAGTTTATCAGAGGACTCGCTTTGGTTATGACTGTTCTTACCCTTGTGACCTGCGCTCTTGCGGGTTGTGAATTCCGCGAGGATAATTCTAATACGGACGGCGATGGCGACGGCGTTACCGAATACTATAAGAGAACGCCCAAAAAGGTGAGCGACGTTCAGTACAGTGCTCTCGATTACATCAATTTTCCTACTCTTTCGGATATAAAGCTTCATAAAAAGGTGATCGACGAGATCGTTGATTACGAGCTTGCGGGAATTCTTCTCGCGGACGCCGAATATGAAACCTTCAAGGACGAGGCAAGCGCCGAGGTAAAACGTTTCGATACAGCAAATATCACCTACACGGGACGCGCGAAGGATGAAAGCCTCGAGCTCAGTGAAGATACTCTCGCAGGTATGACTAACGCGGACAGTAAGACCGGATACGACCTCGTTATAGGCTCGGGAAGCTTCATTGGTGAGTATTTCAGTGATGACGAAACAAAGAGTAATAAGGGCTTTGAAGAGCAGCTTATCGGCGCAAAGGTCGGTGAAACGCTTGACGTTACCGTAACGTTTCCCGATAAATATAACAACGACGAGCTTTGCGGAGCGGTCGTAGTATTCACCGTCAAAATAAATTCTGTTAAAAGGGCTAAGCTTGAAACCTTCGTTCCCACCGATGAGCAGTGCAAGAAGGCAACCGACGGCGAATATGAAACGCTTGCGGATTTCAAAGCGTACGTTGAAGAGTATTATCTCGGACAGTATGCTTACGAGCTCGTGTACAGTGCGATCGAGGTAAAGGCTACCTGCAAGGACATCGTTGATATTTACGTCGACGATTATATCCACGAGTACGTAATATATCAAAACGGCGAGCAGATCACTCAGCAGCAGTATGACACCGCATACGCCGATGCACGCGAAACTATGTACGAAACTGTTTTGGCAAAGGCGGAGAGTGATGCTTCGAGCTACATTATATCAAATTATCTTTTCGAGTATTTCAGTGTAACTCTCACAGAGGAAGAGTTTAGCTCAAAGGTCAACGAGATATGGGAAGCAAATAAGGCGTATTACGAGTATTACGGAATAAAAAGCGTAGATGATTTCATCGCGCAGTTCGGAAGAGATTATATCGAAAGCTCCTTTAAGACAGAAAAGCTTTACGAGCTTCTTCCCGAAAGAATTACGATAGTTGAGTAAAACAAAAAAATCGGCGGAATTTCCGCCGATTTTTTACTTTAACTAAACAGCTTCGCGAGTCCGCCCTTGGACGTTTCGCGGTAATGGTAGGACAGGTCGCGTCCTGTTTCGTACATCGTTTTGACGACCATATCAAACGAGATCTTGCGCGTTCCGGTAAGGAAATTTGCAAGAGAGAGCGAGTTGAGTGCTCTCATCGCCGCAACTGCATTTCGCTCGATGCAGGGGATCTGCACGAGTCCGCATATCGGATCGCAGGTCAGTCCGAGGTGGTGTTCGAGCGATACCTCGGCGGCGTATTCGATCTGGTCGATGCCCATTTCAAAAAGCTCGGCAAGAGCGGCAGCTGCCATAGCGCAAGCCGTTCCGACCTCTGCCTGACAACCGCATTCCGCACCCGAGATCGAGGCGTTCTGCTTCACCAAATTTCCGATAAGTCCTCCGACTGCGAGGGCTTTTATTATATCCTCGTCCGAAAAGCCTTTTTTCTCCTGCATATATTTGAGAACCGAGGGAACAACCGCACACGCTCCGCAGGTCGGTGCGGTGACGATACGTCCGCCGTCTGCATTCTGTTCGCTCGCCGCAAACGCGTACGCGCAAACGATGCGGTTTTCTCGTGTTTCGGGGCGCTCGTCGATGTGCCGCTTGTTGAAGATTATCTGCGCTACTCTCTGAACGTGAAGTTCACCGGGAAGATAGCCCTGCGCTTTGAGCCCGTCCTCGATCTCTGATTTCATAACCTGCCAGACGTCAAATAGGAATTTCTTGAAGTCCTCGTCCTCGTGCGCGAAAACATAGTCGCTCAGACGGATATTTTTTGATCTGCAATAGTAGGCAATCTCTTTGAATGAGTTTTTATCGTATATTTCCGGCTTTTCGACTTCGGGGTGTCCCTCGACCTTTATGTCGCCGCCACCTACCGAAAGTATCCGCTTTTTCAGTATCTCACGCCCGTCCTTGTAGGCGAAAAAGTCCATCGTGTTGGCGTGAGGAAGATCTCTCGTTTCGTTGTCAAATACTATTTCGACGGGATAGGGAGCAAGTGAGCACTCTATGGCGTGATCGGTGCGATGTCCCTTGCCGGTAGAAGCAAGCGAGCCGTAGAGTACTACCTTGAAACGGTTGGCGCTCGGTGCTTCCGACATAATATATTTGCAGGCGCGCTCAGGCCCCATGGTATGTGAGCTCGACGGTCCGATGCCTATTTTGTATATTTCTCTGATTGATTTCATTTTGATCTCCAAATGATCCGTAGTATTTTTACTGCGCGCCGTTTTCGCCCGCATCTTCTCCACCCGGAGTGGTAGTTTGGTCGGAGTTGTCCGGAATGTCGGGGTTATCGGGAGTTTCGGGAGTTTCGACGACCGCCTCCGTTATTTGGCAGGCGATAAGCTTGCCGTTTGCATCGAGATATATCTTTGCCTTGTACGCCTTTGCGGCACCCTCGGCTTTAAGATAGGAAACGACCTTTTCGAGCGTGAGGAAGGTGCTTCCTTCCTCGGCTTCAAACAGGGTGGAAGAGGCTTCGAGGAACTTTTCCTCGCCGTCCGCGCTTTCCTTGTATACCGCCTTGTCCGACGAAAGTGAAACTGTAACGTCGCCTCCTGCGAGTGCCTCGGCAGAAAGTGCAAATCTTCCTGCAAAGAATACCTTTGCAAGCGTTTTTTTGGAAAATGCCGTGAAATCCGAGCCACTAAGGATAGCGATCTCTTTGCCCGCGAGAGTAAGCTTTGACTGATCGTATACGATCTCACCGAGCTTTTCGGTGATCGCACTTATGAAAATTATATCGCCTGACGAGTTCTTGAAGAACACGACTCGATCGCCCGCGCTCGGTGTAAGCGGAGCAAAGGATATATGCTTTTCTATCTCTGATAGCGTACTGCCTTCGACGAACCCGCCGACCTCGACACTCGCTATCTCAATAGAGAGTATTTCGTCGCCGCCCACTTTGACGATTATAATATCGCCGATCTCGGGACGCTCGGTGATGCCCGCGTCGAGAGCGAATTCCTTTTCCTTGCCGTCAAAGAGGACCTTTATGAAGTTCTGCTTTACGGTACCGTCGGTTTCGCTCGAGATCTCTTTTTCGTATACCGCGGAGAGAACCTCGGCGGCGAAGGTCTTTATCGTTACGAGCGCAGTCTTTGCATCGTCAATTGCCTTTATGGCGTTATCTATGATCGCCTGATTATCCGAGTAGATGTCATTCAGCATATCGGGAGTGATCGCTTTCGCATCTGCTACTGCCTTGTCGAGAAGCGCGAGGGATTTTGCCGTGTAAGGCGTTCTGTCGAGCATTTCTATCTCGGCAAGCTTTTCGGTAAGCTTCGTGTAATCGCAGGGCTTCGGATCACTGAGTCTTGCGATAGATGCATCAATATCCGCGATAGCGGCATCGACGATCTTCTGGCTCGCGTCGCACTTATAGAGCGTTCCGTGTGCGTCAAGACGTTCTTTTATTTTGCCGAGCGTTTGAGTAAACAGAGCGTAAGAAGCCGCCTCATAGGTGTTCTCGTCGTTCTTTATGCCTTGTGCTTCGGCAAGCTTTGTATCAAATGCAGTGAGATCCTGCTTTGCATTTTCGGTCAGAGTGTCGGTCGCAGAGAAGAGGAATGCCGCCGCCGCGTTTATAGTTGACTGATTGGTGCTTCCGTATCCGAGAGTCATATTTCTCTTGACCTTCTTTGCGGCAGTAAGAGCTTCCTTGAATTCGGCAAAGCTTCCGCTCGTCCAACGGCAGGTCTTGTTGTCGGGATCCTTTTCAACCTTTGCCTCTGCCTTTGATATTGCCGAGTCGAGAGAAGAATAATCGCAGGGAAGCTTGGAATTGAGCTTTTCGATGGCGTCGTTTATCTTCGCGCGCGCATCGTCGACGAGCTTCTGATTTGCCTCGCTTCTCGGAAGATCCTTTTTAAGCTTCTTGTCTATGTCGTTTATCGTTTTCTGGAAGCTTGAAAAATCGGAAGCGTTGTATTTTCCGTTTTCGTTGGTTATCTGCTTTGCGATACTCAGAGTAGTGTTATATTTCGTATAATCGCAGAAATTACTGTAAACGAGTCCGGTTATTGCTTTGCTTATCTCGCTTTTGCAGGCGGCTATCGTTGCCTTGTTTTCTTCTCCCAAAAGAAGCTCGCGCGAAAGATTTTGCGCGCTTATGACTGCCGCTTTGAGATTTTCAATGCTTTTTTCGGTATATTCGCCCGATCTTGAAAGGTATTCCTGCGCGCGCAGTATCTCTGCATCAAGCTCCGCGTAGGATTCGAGCAGATACTTGTCAAGCTCGCTTACGGCGTCCTTTATATCGCTTTCCGCCTGCGCGATAAGGGCGCGGCTTTCCTCGGTATCGGTAAGATCTCTTGCGAGAGATTTGTCTATTATATCAAGCGTGATAATGAATCTCTCGTATGCCGAGGGCAGGAAAAGATTTGTATCGTTCGTTATCTCTCTTGCCGATGCAAGTGCACTGATAAACGAAACGTAATTTGCGCTCTCGTCCGAGCTGAGCTGATAAACACAGAACACGTCGGTTATTTTCATACTCGCCGACGAGGAATCGACCTTGGCTATAAAAATCACGGTACGGTCGTAGTCTATATAGGACTTGTCCGAAACCTTTGCATCGATCATATAGAAGGTGTTTTCAAAAGCGTTTTTATCTACCGTGTAATGTACGTTGTCAGAGGTGAATACCTCAGAGTGAGTTTCGGAGTTCTCGTCGTATCTTCCGGTATAGACCGAATATTCTGATTTCGGTGCAGGACTGCTGTACTCAATTCCGACTCCGATCTCCCTTTCTTCTTTTCCGGCGTACACCGAAACGAAGTTATAGTCAATAGTTGAAAAATCAGGCGTTACGGACAGAGGAGAGCCCTCGTGATACAAAACGCTATATACGCCCTTTTCGAGCGTTTTTTCACGAAGCTCTATCTTTTTGCCGTTTTCGGTTATAAGCGTCTTTTCGTCCGAAACAAAGGCTTTCTTTTCCTCAACGCCATTAAAATTCGAGATAAGCGACTGCTTTGTGAAAAGATATTCGCCGCCCTCGCCTCTTGAAACGCTAGGGTTAAGCATTATCTTCAACGCGTGGCAGAGAGCCTGTGAGCAGGTGAGAGTTTCTTCTGTGAGAAGCTCACGCGCATCGGTGTAGGGAAGACTGAGCGCATCTGAGATAACGCTCGCTCTGCCGCGTTGTCCCTTGTATTCTCCGTTTGCGCCAAAGCCTGCCGCGCGCAGAGTGTATTCAACGAACTGATAGCCCGACACCTCTGTCGTCGGCTCAAATCTGTTTGCCGTTATCGGAAGAATTATTCCCTCGCTTACCGCAAGATCAATATAAGGAACCGAGAACAGGTCGGAAGAAACGTCAAGATAGGTCTTGCTTACAGAGGCCGGAAGCTCCTTTCTTCCGAGAAGCATTATCGAGGTGATTATTGCCGCACGCTCTCTCGTCAGTTCGGACGAGGGCGAGAGCTGGGCTATTATTTTGGCGTAGTCATCGGGAAAGAGCTTGCCGATTATGCTCTTTGCGTCCTCGTACGTCATATCACTCGTAGTTACAGGATCGCTCGTGCTCGCCGAGAGATTGACAAATGCCGCAAACGGCGAAAGGCAAAGTATAAGAGCGAAAACGAAGGAGATGGTCGCCGCAATCTTTCTGCGGTTTCTTTCTCTGAATATAAGAAGAGTGACGGCAGAAATGAATATTACCGCGCTTGCAATTATAAGGGCTATGTAAAGCAGGGTGCGGTCGCTTTTCTCGTCGGGAACGATAGAGTTGCTTCCGACGGCGCTTTTGGCAATGGCGTGCACCTGCAAAGGAACTCCCTGACGCGAGTTAAGTACGCTTATGCTTGTAACGGTATCCTCGCTCACCTCAAAGCAATCGGGAATATAGTATCTTGCCGATACGTTTTCGATCTTTTTGCCGGTATTATTGGTGATATAGAGCATTATGGTAACGTCGTCACCCTCGGCATATTGCTCCTTGTCGAGAGTTATTTCTATATCGAGCCCGTTATTTTCAGTATCTGCAAAGGAAGCGAGTGCCGCTACGGATAATATAACTGTAAGCAGGAGTATGCTTATCGCTATGCGAGCGTATTTCGCAAAACTGAGAGAAGAACGGTTTTTCGCCGTCATACTTTGTTTCCTCCGATAAATTTATTTATAACCAAATAAAACAGATTATATATTTATATGTATAACATATTGTAACACTTGACTCGAATTTTGTCAACCGTGGGAGTGTATAATGGAAAAATTTAATATTTAATGTAGAATTTTTACATATAAAACGACCTGCGACATAGCGCAGGTCGTTAGTTTTATTTGTTAAGATCTTTTTTTATCTGAGTGGTCGAGATTTCTGGCGTGCGTTCCAGATATACGACGTCACAGTAGTCTGACAGAAAATCGAATTTGCCCTTCCAGTCGTCACCCATAACGAAGGTGTCGATATGATACTCTTTTACGTCGCTTATCTTCTGATCCCAGTTTTCTTCCGGGATAACGAGATCGACGTAGCGGATGGCTTCAAGAAGCTGCTTCCTTTTTTCGTAATTGAAATAGCATTTTTTCTGCTTTTCGTTCCAGTTGAACTCGTCGGTCGAGAGTGCAACTATCAGGTAGTCGCCGTGTTGCTTTGCCCTTCTCAGAAGATTTATGTGACCGTAATGAAGCAGGTCAAAGGTGCCGTATGTTATAACTCTTCTCATGATTTATATTCCTTTCGGTTTGGTCGATGAAAACAAACTGTTAGTTGTAAATCGTTTCATTACTGATGTTGTAGCAGTGCTCCCATATCTTGAAGGCGTCGTTATAAAGCTTTACCTTTGCCGGATTCGGCTTGTATATCTTCGTGATCTTTACGCACTTTTTGACCGCGTCCTTGCAGTCGCTGTAAATGCCTGCTCCGATACCCGCACACATAGCGGCGCCGAGCGCGCCGAGCTCTGAAACCTCGGTGAGCTCTACCGGCTTGTCGAGTATGTCGGCGAACATCTGACACCACATCGGGCTCTTTGCAACTCCGCCGCAAAGACGAATATGCTTCACTTCGCCCGAGAGCTCCTGATTCATCGCCATAATGTCCTTCATTTCAAAGCATATACCTTCAAGAATAGCCTCGGCAATATCTGCTTTCGTTGTTCCAAGGTTGATTCCGAAGAAGGATCCTCTTGCTTTTTCGTTCTTTTTTCTGGTGTGCGAGCCCTGAATACAGGTGAGCGCGGTTACGCCGTTTGCGCCCGGATTTGAGTGAGATGCAGTCTGAGTAATAATATCGTATGGATCAATTCCCATAAGCTTAGAGGTAGCAACCTCCATCGAGCATATAGAATCGCGAAACCATCTGAAAGCAGAGGCGCCGGTGTTTGTCATAATATAGTTCTGCCAGTTGCCAAAGCCGGGATTTGAACGAACTGTAATTCTTCCGTTGGGATCAAGCTTGTCCTTATCGGTGACGAAGATCGATACGCCGGCGGTTCCCATAATAAGAAGCTGAGTGCCGACCTCGTCCGCACCGCCTCCGATCGCGCAGCAGTTAGTATCAAGATTTCCAAGGCACACCTTGCAGGTCGTGGGGAGTCCCGTTTCCATAGAAACCTTTTCGGTAACCGATCCTACGACTGCACCGGGAGTGTGAAGAACGGTAGGGAGCATATCGCGAGTTACGTTGTAGACCTTCATAAGACGCTCGTCCCACTCGTTGTCCGACATACGTGCCATCGACAGGAAGTTGGTGCAACCCTCGTCAATGTAATATCCGTTTGCACCGTACTGTCTTAAAAAGTAGTCCTGATGCGAGCAGATGCGCTTGACTCTCGCCCACTTTTCACTTTCGTTCTTTTGAAGCCATCTGAGAACGGGAATATTATACGTTCCGAACTGCATACCCGAAAGCTTCAAATACTCGTCTTTATCGACTTCCTTTTCGAGCTCGGGAAGCATATCAACGTATCTGAGATCCTGCCAGCCTATCGTGTGGTCGAATACAGGCTCCTCGTTTTCGTCAAGAAGAACCATAGTGATTCCCTGATTTGAATGACTGATTCCCACGATGTCTTTCGGATCGACGTGAGATTTGACTATCGTTTCGCGGATACACGAAAAGACTGCGTCCTTTATTTCGGAAATGTCCTGTTCTACCCAACCCGGGTGAGGATAATAAGAAGGATATTCCTTCGACGTTGAGGCGATCATAGCACCTGCTTCGTCAAATATGATTACCTTACAACCCGTGGTACCCTCGTCTACTCCTACCAAATATCTCATTTTCTTTTTCTCCTTTATACGTTGTCGTTTTTGTGATTTTGTCTGTATTCAAGAACGGCAGTTGCGATCTCTATATCTGCCTGTCTTGTTACGTGTATTTTATTAAGTCCGTCGTCTTTGGAAAAATATATCGGTTCACCGAGCGCGATGAAAAGTGTCGGCATATAAGATGCCTCTCCTGTTTCTATGCCCTTGTCGTAAGCCTCGTGATACATCTTGCACAGCTTGCCGAGCGATGCGGTCCAAGGCATATTGATAGTGCGGTTTCTCTCCTTGAAATTGATCTTTACCGACGAAATGCCGTCATCGGTTTCCGCGTTATTGTATATGCACTGCATGCAGGCAAACGCACTGCCGTATTTATTTGCAACCTCGAATGAATCCTGTAATATCTCCTCGCTTACGAATATGCTCGAGCTCATATTTACCGACACCATATCGTCGGGAGAAAGTATTCCTTCAAGATTGAAAAGACCGTTTCGGGTGGATTCCTGACAGGACGCTCCGCCTGCACATACCCATCTCAGCTTGGTTATACCGTACTGCTTGGCGAGCTCCCATACGTGATCTATGTATTCGGGTACGCATACGACTTCCAAAGCGTCGATCGTGGGAGAGTTTTGATATATCTCCATCGCATATACGATCATGGGCTTTCCCAAAAGTGAAACGAACTGCTTGGGTTTTCCTGCACCAAGACGGCTTCCGACGCCGCCTGCGAGTAATATTGCTACGTTCATACTAATATCTCCTGTTAATTCAAACTTTGACTTTTTCCTTGGCAGAGAACAGCTTTTTGTCGATCACTGCATAAAGCTTGCTGAACAAAACTGCGAGCACAAGGCTTATGACTATCGACAGTGCCGCAAAAACGTATCTGTTAAGCGTGGGTACCATCTCGGACAAAATTATCATCGGTATTCTTTGGAATATATAGATCTCAAAGCTGTATTTGCCGAGAAAGGCGAGAACTATATTATCGACCTTCACTTTCGTTGTGACCATAGTGAGAGTCAGGCAAAAGACACACGCCAGAATACTGTAAAGCAGACTGTTTGTTGCGGTCTTGTAAGAAATAACGAAGATCACCGCAGAAAGGGCGACTATGCCGAAATTCAAGAAAATATTCTTTTTCATCAGGGCGTCGAGCCTGTCTTTTATAAGAGCAAACCACATTCCGAGCCCGTAGCAGAGAAGAGTATTGTACCAATAAGCGTCTTTACCCGCAACGTATAAAGCGATCCAAAGGCAGACACTGAGCAGAGATGTCAGAACGGGAATGAGAAGCACCGAGTCTGATCTCAGTAGCTTTTCCTTTACCCAAAACGCGATGGCAGTTATTGCATAAAGAGCGAGAATAACGAATATGAACCAGTTTGAGTTTCCGAGTGACGTCCAACCCGTGGGAGCGAGCAGGTAGTCGATAAGCTGGTATTTGTTGCCCACGATAAGCGATAAAATAAAGAAGCAAAGTACCGCGATGTCAAAATGAAGAAGCGTTTTGAGAATTCTGTTTTTGACAAATCCTTTTGAGTAGTTCTCCTTTGTCTGATAGGACTTTATAATACCGTATCCCGAATAGAAGAAGAACATGGTTACCATTAGTTGACCTATGTATCTGAGTATCATATCGTACAGGGTATCAAGAGTTCCGCTCAGAGTAATATATCCTTTGAGGTGGGAGCATAGGATTATAACTGCAAATATGCCCTTGATCGCGCCGCTTTGCGAGCGTGACATATAGTCCTCGTGAAAGGGCGAGAGCTTTATTTTATACAGGCATACGATGCCGAGAAGTGCGAGAAGAATCAGCATAACCCAGACCTGCCTTTATAAATTGGTTTTTTCGATGATAAAGTCGGTGACGCGCTCGGAGTTTTTGGCGTCGTCCGAGTAGTTGGTGATGAGCTTTATTTCGTTTCTCTCGGCTTTCAGAGTATCAACTCCGGTTGCAACGTCCGAAACGAAGGCAATCATATCGTCGATATTATAGATCTTCACGCCGCCCTTGGTGTAGAACTCATAATCCTTTATAAGACCGGGATTTTGTTTGTACTCCTCAATATCCTCCCATACAAGACCGATAGGCTTGTCGCAAAGCGTGAAATCGTAGTAGATCGAGGAATAGTCGGAAATAAGGGCGTCGCAGGCCCCGACAAACTCGTAAGAGGACAGATTGTTCTTCGTAAAAAAGCTATCGTCAATAAAGACGATGTTTTCAAGACCGAGGTTCTTAACGTAAGAAACGTCCTGTACGAAATGCGGTTTCAGAACGAGCAGAACACCGTTTTTCTTTGCTGCCTCGTTCAGCGCTCTCGCCTTTTCCTCGTCGTGAATAATGGGAAGCGCATTTTCGCAGCCGGTATGTCTGCCGCTCGAATGTTGTCTGAACGTCGGATACCAGACGATGACCTTTTCGCAGGGAGTGTCAAAAAGCTTCTTTACGTCTGCTTTGGTTTTCGTCAGAGCATCGTTGCGCGGATAGCCGAGCGAAAAGAAGGTTTTTTCGTTCATTCCCAGAGCCTCTACCATTATATTTGCAACGCCGGGCGATGCGATCAGGTTATACTCGATTACGTCGGGAATGTTGTAATACGATGTAACGCATTTGAGCGCCGTTCCGTGCGAAAGATAGAAGGCGCGTTGTCTTTTCGACATCGGGCAGATCAGACGGTTCCCGCAGATAATGCATCTTGCAACCGAGCGGTAATATCTGAGAAGCCCTGTCTTTTCGGGCGAAAGATATTTTACGTTTTTGATCTTCGGGAGATCGTCGGTGTTTTTGTAGAGAAGCCAGATGAACTTGTATTTTTTGTTCATACCGCGAGCGATCATCTCGTCAAAAACTGCCCTCGGGTTGTCCGAGAGATTCGGTACGCTTTCGAAAATTATTATGTTACGAAGCGGAAGTCGCTCCAAAAAGAAAAATACGATCTTTTTTATGATTTTTTTAATAGAATTCATACCGTTTTCCCTGATTATTACAATATATTGTGGCTTTCAACATAACAGTATAACATACTTTACGTTTAAAGTCAATAGTAAAAGTCCGTCGAACGCCTCTTTTATTTTTGACAGTAGAGCGTTATTTTCCTTGACAAAAGAGTGCCTTACTGATATAATTATAGATACGAAAATTCGTCACATTTTGCTTTTTGATATAAGGAGAAACCAACTTGGCAGATACTATTTATAAGCTCGAACGCGAGCGCAGATATAACGCGGCAAAGCGCGCACTTTTTGATAAAATGTACGCGTCGCTCAACTCTCGTCAACGCGAGGCGGTGTATACCGTAAACGGACCGCTTCTCGTCCTTGCGGGCGCGGGAAGCGGAAAGACTACCGTGCTTGTCGAGCGTATCGGATACATAATAAGATACGGAAACGCGTATTTTCACGAAACACCCGAGTCAGAGATAAGTGACGAGGATATTATGCGCCTTGAAGGAGCGATAAACGCTCCGAGGGAAGAGATCGCCGCTCTGCTTGAAGAATGTGCGGTGTCCCCCTGTCCGCCCTGGTCGGTGCTCGCTATAACCTTTACTAAAAAGGCGGCTGGCGAGATGAAGGAGCGTCTTGAAAGAATGCTCGGTCCTGCGGCAAACGACGTTTGGGCAGGAACCTTTCACTCTGTCTGCGTGCGCCTTCTTCGCCGCTTCGGAGATCAGATCGGACTTGATAAGAATTTTACGATATACGACGAATCCGACTCTCAGAAGCTGATGAGTACGGTAATGAAGGATCTTCGTATCGACGATAAAACTCTCCCTGTCAAAAACGTGCTTTCGGTTATCGGACGCCTTAAAGATAAGCTGACAACTCCCGAGGAATTTTCCGTGCAGGCAGAGGCGAGCCGCGACTTCGGTATGAGGCGTACCGCCGAGCTTTACAGTGAATATGCAAAGCGTCTTAAAGCGGCAAACGCGGTCGATTTTGACGATATTATTATGCGAGCGGTCGAGCTTCTCACGGTGAGCTCGGACGTCCGAGAGTTTATAAATAAGCGTTTTCGCTATATCTCGGTAGACGAGTATCAGGATACCAACTACGCGCAGTTTATGCTCGCTTCGCTCATGTCGGGCACGAGAAGAAATCTTATGGTAGTCGGTGACGACGACCAGAGTATTTACCGCTTCCGCGGCGCGACTATCGAAAATATACTTAATTTTGACAGAACCTATTCGGACGCCAAGGTAATAAAGCTCGAACAGAATTACCGCTCGACGAGCGTTATACTCGATGCGGCGAACTCGGTTATCAAAAATAACACAGGACGTAAGGGCAAGGAGCTCTGGACGGACAAGGAGGGCGGAGAAAAGATAACGCTTGCCAAGCTTGACGACCAGATCGTCGAGGGATATTTCGTTGCGGATACGATAAACGATATTTGTAAAAAGCAGGGCAAAAGCTTTTCTGATTTTGCCGTGCTCTACCGCACCCGCGCTCAGTCGAATGCAATAGAAAAAGCGCTCGTGCGCGCAGGAGTCAAGTATTATATAGTCGGAGATACCCGCTTTTACGACCGCAAGGAAATAAAGGATCTGCTTGCATATCTCCAACTCGTTTCCAATCCGCACGATAATATCAGACTTATGAGGATAATCAACGTGCCGAGGCGCAAGATAGGCGACACGACGGTCGATGCTGTTGCTCAGATCTCCGCCGAAGAGGGACGCTCGATGTTCTCGGTCATAAAGGACGCGGCAAACTATACGGCACTTGCAAAGTCGTATAAGGTGCTTTCTGCCTTCGGAGATCTTGTTGACGACCTCAGAAGAGAGTCGGAAAACAAAAATCTTCCCGATTTCGTCGAATATCTGCTCGGCGCGACAGGCTATCTGCAAATGCTCAAAGACGCGGGAGAAGCCGAGGTCGAGCGTTACGATAATGCAAGAGAGCTTATAACGAATGCGCTCGAATACGTCAACGAAACGCTCGGAGAGGGCGTCGTGCTCGATCCTCTTTCGGACGAACCCGGTGCGGCCGGAGTAAGATTTGTTTCGCAGGAGGCAGAAAACGCCAAGGCTTCGGATATGCTCGCAGGATTTCTCGAGGACATCGCGCTCGTTTCGGACGTTGATAATCTCGACGACGATGCAAAAGCGGTCGTGCTTATGACCGTGCACAGTGCGAAGGGACTCGAATTCCCCTACGTATTCATGACCGGAATGGAGGAGGGAATATTCCCGGGCTACCGCGCGCAGACCGATATGGCAGAGCTTGAAGAGGAACGCCGCCTTGCATACGTTGCGATAACGAGAGCAAAGGAAAAGCTGTATATAACCTACGTTAAAAACAGAATGCTCTTCGGTAGAACTCAGTTCTCACCGGTGTCGCAGTTCGTCAAGGAGATACCATCGTATCTTATGGAGAGCCACGTTTCACCCCGAGAAAAAGTGTCCGAGGTTGAGGAGAAATTCACACAGGAGGCGCGCAAGACCTTCGATAGAACTACAACGCCCAGACCGCAGGTCAAGGCACCGAGCGAGCAGTTCGTGGCAGGCGACGGCGTGGTTCATGCGAAATTCGGACGAGGCATCGTGCTTTCGGCAACCAAGATGGGCGCGGACGTGATGTACGAGGTCGCATTTGATACCGAAGGAACGAAGAAGCTTATGGGTACGTTTGCGAAACTGAAAAGGGATATATAAAAACAGGGCATTTTGCGAAAGCAAAATGCCCTTCATATTTATTTCACCCAAACCCCCGCGCACATCGGCGGAAGGATCGGGCTATTCGTGTCCGCACCGAACAGATGCGAAACAAGATTTTTGCCTTTTATTTTAGTGTCGTACGGCTCGTTTGAACGGTTGATTACAACCCAAAGACGCTCGTTTTTATTAAAACGCTCGAATGCGAAAACGCCGTTTGGCGTATCCTCATCTACTCTTAAATAGCCGTCTGCCAAAACACTTTGAGAGCGTCTGAAAGTACCGATATTACGGTAAAATTCGACGAGCTCTTTGTCCTCGCGTCCCCACGGATAGGTGACTCTGTTGAACGGATCTCCGAGTCCCTCGACTCCTGCCTCGTCACCGTAAAAGATGCAGGGAACACCCGGCATAAACGCGAGTATCGTATATGCGAGCCTCAGTAGCGATTTCGCTTTTTTTCTCTCGCTCTCCGACATTTTGAAATGTGCTTTTTCTTCCATCGATAGAGATGGAACGCCGACTCCGAGAACACTCAGAATTCGCTCGGTATCGTGTGTGCCGAGGAAGTTCATAAGCGCATCGCTCACCTCTTTCGGATAGCGCAGATAGAGTCCTGCCGATGCCGAAAAGAGATTTTTCGCCTCGCCTGTTCTTATAAAATCAATAATTCCGGTGCGAAGAGGATAGTTCATTACCGAGTCGAGCTCTCTGCCTCTGAAATACCTTCTGCGGGCGGTATAGGCAATTTTAATAGACGCGTCCTCCCAGACCTCGCCTATGATTATCGCGTCGGGATCGGCTTCTTTTGCCGCCTGCCGCAGATTTTGCAAAAACGGCTCGTAAAGCTCGTCCGCGACGTCAAGACGCCAACCGGACGTGCCCTTTTTCAGATATTTTTGGACTATACCGTCCTCGCCGTTTATGTAAGTGTTATATTCGGGATTTTTTGAATCGACTGCGGGAACAACTTTTATATCCCACCAACAGCGGTATTTATCCGGATAACTTTCAAAATCGAACCAACTGAAATACGGCGAGTCCGGGCTGTTGTATGCGCCGAGCGTGTCGTATCTGCCACGGCGGTTGAAATACTTACTGTCGTCGCCGGTATGGTTGAAAACTCCGTCGAGGATTATTCTGATACCGCGCGCGCTCGCCTCTGAAATAAGACGGTCGAGTGCCTCATCTCCGCCGAACATCTCGTCTACCTTTTCGTAGTCGCCTGTGTCGTATTTATGGTTCGAATATGCCTCGAATATAGGGGAAAGGTAGAGGCAATTTACACCGAGTGAGGAAAGATAGTCAAGCTTCGACGTAATTCCGTCGAGCGTGCCGCCGAAAAACATATTGTTTGCGACCTCGCCGCCCGGATACTGCGCGTACTGCGGCATATAGTTTTCCCAGTCGTAGTTCATTATGGCGTCAGAGCGCACGGGTACCTCGCCGCCCTTTGCAAAGCGATCAACGAATATGTGATACATAACGCCGCCCTTTATCCAGTCGGGCGTTGCAAAGCCCTTTTCATATACAGTCAGAACGAACGAATCGTAGTCGCAGCTTTCGGGAGTAATTTTCGGTGCGTATGAAAAAATGTTGCAGGAAAAACGGATCCTTCCATATGCACTGTCTGATACTATGCTCCAAAAGAAGAGTCCACTGCTTTCGCCGTGGCAGAGTTCACTGAGTTTGAGCGTGATCCCATAGCTTTCGCAGTCGAGCGAAAGAGTCTTCCACGAAAGATCGAGGAATGTCTTTTCTCCCGTATCGTCGGCGTATATTTCGATCTGCGGTGACGATATTCCGAGCTCTCTCGGAACGCTGAGAGTGATCTTTAAGCTGTCGTCCTCGGGAAAAGCACCGAGAATATCGGCATTTTTCGTCCTTTTCGCGCTTTTTGTTATTTTTACGAGCTTTTTAAGCTGAGAGGGTATCATAATAAATTCCGTTCGTATTGTTATTTTATAAAAGGCATCGCAGCGTTGCGGTGCCTTTTATTTGTCTTATTTGGTCGGATTGTTCGCTTTCTTTATCGGCCTTATATTCCAGATTCCGTCTGCATAGTCGCGTATCGAGCGGTCTGCCGAGAAGATTCCCGCGCTTGCCGTATTCATAAGGGACATACGGTTCCAGAGAGCCTTGTCGGTGTAGTCGCGGCAGATCTTTTCGTGAGTATTGAAATAACTGTCGAAATCTGCAAGACACATATACGGATCGGGTACTCCGGGACCTGTGAGCAGGTAGTTGAATATCATAGTGAAATCGTTGCCGTTAAAGCCTTTCTTTAACATATCGACCGCGCGGCGGATTCTTTCACTGTTTACGTAGTATTCATATGAGCGGTATCCGCGCTTCCAGAGGTCGTCAACCTCGGGAGTGGTAAGACCGAAGATGTATACGTTTTCGCCGCCGAGAGCCTCGTTTATCTCAACGTTTGCGCCGTCGAGCGTACCGATAGTGAGTGCTCCGTTATACATAAGCTTCATATTACCCGTACCCGATGCCTCTTTACCTGCAAGAGAAATCTGCTCGGAAACCTCTGCCGAGGGAATGAGAACCTCTGCAAGAGATACGTTATAATCCTCTGCGAAGAGAACGCGGATCTTTTCGCGGATCTTCGGGTGCTTTTCGATCTCTGCCGAAAGCGAGCAGATGAGTCTGATAAGCTCCTTTGCCATATAGTATCCGGGAGCGGCTTTTGCACCGAATATAAAGGTCTGAGGAAGAATGTCCTTGTCGGGATCTTCGAGAAGCTCGGAGTAAAGCTCGATTATACGAAGAGTGTTCAGAAGCTGACGCTTATATTCGTGCATACGCTTGATCTGTACGTCGAAAAGGGTGTTCGGATCGAGCGTTACGCCGTTTCTCGCCTTGATATGATTTGCAAAGCGAACCTTGTTTTCGTACTTGATCTTGCCGATCTGTTCGAGCACCGAAGCGTCGTCTGCAAACTTTTTAAGGTCTGCAATTCTTTCGGGCTCCTTGCGGTATGCGTCCCCGATGGTTTCGGAAAGAAGATTTGCAAGACCGGGGTTGGAAGCGCAGAGCCATCTTCTGTGAGCCACGCCGTTCGTTACGTTGGTAAACTTTTCGGGCGTGTGGTGATAGAAGTTCGAGAAGATAGTCTGTGTGAGAATATCAGAGTGAAGCTTCGAAACTCCGTTGACGGTATGAGAGCCGATGACACTGAGGTTTGCCATCTTGACTCTGCCGTGAGAGAGTATCGACATATCGGTAATTCTGTTCCAATCGCCGGGATAAATATTCCAGAGATCCGCGCAGAAGCGGCGGTTTATCTCGGAGATTATCATATAAATTCTCGGAAGCTTATACTTGAAGAGATCCTCGTTCCAGGTTTCAAGTGCTTCGGGAAGAACGGTGTGGTTGGTGTAGCTTACCGTCTTTGTAACAATATCCCAAGCGTCCTCCCATGAATACGAATAGGTATCGAGAAGGATACGCATAAGTTCGGGAACTACGAGCGCAGGGTGAGTGTCGTTGATATGGATAGCGACCTTGTCTGCGAAGTTTGCGAGATTTCCGTAGGTTCTCAGGTGGTCTGCTATAATACTCTGGAGAGATGCACAGACGAGGAAATACTGCTGGCTAAGACGGAGAAGCTTACCCTCCTCGTGGTTGTCAGAGGGGTAGAGAACCTTCGATATGATCTCTGCCTGAGTATTTTCCTCCATCGCCTTGATATAGTCGCCCTGCGAGAAGAGGTTCATATTGAACTGACCGCTCGCCGAGGTTGCCTTCCAAAGACGAAGACTGTTTACTGCCTCACTGTCCGCGCCCGAAATGAGCAGGTCGTAGGGAACTGCGCGTACTTCGGTGTAGTCGGTGTGGATTATGTCGCATTTGCCATTATTCCAAGACTCGGTAACGTGTCCGCCGAAGCGTACGGTACAAGCCTTGTCGGTACGGGGAACGAGCCAAGGCTCGCCCGTAGGCATCCAGGTATCGGGCATTTCGATCTGCTCGCCGTCGATTATCTTCTGGCGGAAAAGTCCGTACTCGTAGAGCAGGGAAAAGCCGGTAGCCGAATAGTCGAGTGTGGTTAGACCGTCCATAAAGCAGGCGGCAAGACGTCCAAGACCTCCGTTTCCGAGAGCGGCGTCTGTTTCATGAGTGTACAGCCAGTCAAGATCGTATCCGAGCTCGGAAAGGATCTGTCTGTACTCCTCTTCGATGCCGAGGTTGCAGAGATTGTTTTTAAGGCTCTTACCGATAAGGAACTCCATGCAGACGTAGTAGAGCTTTTTGCCCTGCTGTGCGGTTACGTTCTTCTTGAACTCGGTACGCTTCTGCGCGAGAATATCTCTTATCGAGATAAGAGTAGCCTTGTAGATCTGATCTGCGGTAGCCTCTGCGACAGTCGTTCCGAAAACTCGCGAGAGCTTATCGCTGAGCGATGCCGAGAGCTCGGCTTTGGTGAATTTTTTTACGGTGCTTTTGATTTCTGTTTTCTTCATCTGTGTCTGTCTTTCTATAAATTTTTTAGGAACCCTCTTTTTAAAAAGGGTTCCGTGGCTCCCAAAATATTCGGAAGTTATGGTTAATTAAAGTTTTTGCAGCTTCAAGGGCAGAGCCTTAGAGAGAAGCGTACATATGCAGGTAAAGACGTGCCGAAGCGTCCCACGAAAAGTCCTTTTCTGCGGCGTTTTTAACGAGCTTCTTCCAGAGCTTTTCGTTTTGGTAAAGCCCGAGAGTACGTCTTATTGCATCGAGCATATCGTGAGCGTTGTAGGTGCAGAAGGTAATTCCGTTACCTTCGAGCGTTTCGGGGTTGAACGGCTTTATGGTGTCATAAAGACCGCCGGTTTCGCGCACGATCGGTACGGTTGCATATCTTGATGCTATCATCTGCGAAAGTCCGCAGGGCTCGCTCTTTGAGGGCATAAGGAAAATATCCGAGCCGGCGTATATCTTTTTCGAGAGATCCTTGTTGAACTCAAAAAGAGCGCGGACTCTGTCAGGATATTTTGCGGCAATATCGCGGAAATAGTCCTCAAATTCCTTTTCGCCCGTTCCGAGAAGAACGAACTGCATATCCGACGTACAGAGTGCCTCTTCAAGTATGTGCTTTACAAGGTCAAAGCCCTTGTGCGAAGCAAGACGCGAGATCATCGAAACTATCGGAGCGTTGCCGTCAGCGGGGAGCGAAAGCATTTCTCTGAGAGCCTCTTTGCTCTTTGCCTTGCCCACATACGTTCTGTACGATGCACTGAACTTGTTTTCGAGCGACATCGGGTTATAGTAATCGTAATCAATTCCGTTTACGATACCCGAGAGCTTGTCGGCGTTTGCACGGATTATGTTTTCAAGTCCGTGTGCAAAGAACGCGTCCTTGATCTCGTCTGCATATCTGCTACTTACCGTCGTAAGACGGTCGCAACAAATGATTGCACCCTTTGTGAGATTTATACAACCATCGTATTCTACCACTGAAAGATGGCAGTTGTCAATAGCAAAAACATCGCCGAGGATAAAATTGTCGTATTTTCCCTGATATTCGATATTATGTATCGTGTATATCGTCTTCATTCCGGGATACTTGTAGTAAAGCTTGTTGTAAATAACGGTCAGAGCGCTCTGCCAGTCGTTTGCATGGAGAACGTCCGGATAAAATCCGATAACCGGTATCATATCCATAACCGCGCGAGAGAAGAAGGCGTATCTTTCGCCGTCGTCGAAGAAGCCGTACAGACCGTCACGGTTAAAATAGTATTCGTTATCTATGAAATAGTAGATAACTCCGTCCTTTTCGAGCGAGTATATACCGCAGTACTGCTTTCTCCAAGCAAGAGCGACGGTGATCTCTGCGATCTTAGTCATTTTTTCGCGGTACTGTGCGCCTACCTTGGCGTAAAGCGGCATAACTACGCGAACGTCCGCGTCCGACGCCTCGCGTGCGAGAGCTGCCGGAAGAGATCCGAGTACGTCGCCAAGACCGCCTGTTGCGGCAAACGGAAGCGCTTCTGCGCCGACGATGAGAATTTTAGTTTTATTTTCCATAAATATACAAGACCTTTGCTTTTTGATTTGTTTTAGAGAACCTTTTCCTTTTCTATGCAGAAGGGAATCGAGGGGTGACCGGAAAGCGTAACTCCGTCACGGATATAAACACTCTTATCGGTAATGACGCAGTTCAGACTTGCGCCTCTGCCCGTCTGGGTGTCCTGGAAAAGTATCGAGTTTTTAACTACCGAGCCCTTGCCAATCTTGACTCCGCGGAAGATTATCGAGTTTTCAACGTGACCTTCGATGACACAACCGTCTGCGATCATAGAGTTTACTACCGACGAGCCGGGGAGATATTCGGTGGGTGTGGAGTTTCTTACCTTTGTAACGATCGGATGGTTTGCAACGTGGAAGAGCGCGTCGCGAACACCCTTGTCGTTAAGAAGGCTCATATTGCAGGCAAAATAGTCCTCAATAGAGGTTATCTTTGCATAGTATCCGTCGAAGCGGTAAACTCTGTAATTGTCTTTTCCGATATTACGGGCGACTATATCCTTTATAAAGCTTTCGTAATCTCTTGCAATAGCCTCGGCAATAACTCTTTGGAGATAGGTGCGGGTCGCTACCCAAATGTGGATATTGATATCGACCTCGCCCGAAATGTTTTTCGGATCTCTTATCATATCGAGAAGCTCTCCGTCCGGACTGGATACGACTATCGAATTGTGCTTTGCCTTTTCGGGAGTAAGGAACACTCTCTTGATGGCAAAGGTTATGTCTGCGCCGTTTTTGATGTGATCCTCAACGAGCGCGTTTATATCAATGTTACAAATGCCGTCGCAGTCTGCAAGGACTATGTAATCGTCGGACGAACGATTGATAAGCATAGAGAGATTTTTCAGAGCGTTAAGACGCGTTGAATATATCTGTGCCTCGTTGGACGAATATGCGGTAATGAACGGGGGGTAGAGCTTAAGACCGCCGACTCTTCTTGCAAGATCCCAGTCCTTGCCCGATCCGAGATGGTCCATGAGCGAGTGATAGTTGGTCTGGGTTATTACGTGAACGTCGGATATGCCGGAGTTCGCGAAGTTGGACAGAGGAAAGTCGATAAGACGGTATCTGCAACCGAAGGGAACCGATGCGAGTGTTCTCGTGGTTGTAAGCTGAGGTATGTACTGATCGTGCAGATTTGCAAAAATAATTCCGGAAACAGACATATTAGTTTTCCTCCTTATCGTTTTTGAGCTCGGCAAGCTTTGCTTTGTTTACCATAAGTCCGCTCTTTATGGACATATTTTCGGGGATTTCAAGACCTACGCCGATGACCGCGATGCCGTCGGCAGTGTCCTTGCTTTCTCCGATCCTTGCGCCACTACCGATCTTGACGCCGCTGTCGATGATAGAGTATTCGACTACTGCGCCTTCTCCTATCTCGACGTCGCGCATAATGACGCTATCGCGTACTACCGCACCGGGAGCAACGTGAACGCCCGAGAATATTACCGAATTCTCGACGGTTCCGTATATTTCGCAACCCTCTGTGATAAGCGAAGAGGAAAGGTAAGCTCCCTTGCCGATATACTGCGCGGGTTGAGCGGGAGTTCTCGAAAAGATACGCCAGCTCTTATCGTGAATGTTGAAGTTCGGGGGATCTCCGAGAAGGTCCATGTTTGCTTCCCAAAGCGAGGAGATCGTTCCGACGTCTTTCCAGTATCCCTCAAAGGGATATGCGTAAAGCTTTTCTCCGCCACCGAGCATTGAGGGTATGATATTCTTTCCGAAGTCGTTGTCGGAGTCAGGATTTTTCTCGTCCTCAACAAGATACTTGCGGAGCTTTTCATAGGTGAAGATGTAAATTCCCATAGAAGCGTTCGTGCTCTTGGGGTGAGCGGGCTTCTCCTCGAATTCATAGATCTCGCCGTTATCTCTGGTATTCATAATACCAAATCGCGATGCCTCTTCGAGCGGAACGTCAAGGACTGCGATGGTACAGTCTGCGCCCTTTTCCTTGTGGAAAGATAGCATAGCACTGTAATCCATCTTGTAGATATGGTCGCCCGAAAGAATAAGAACGTAGGTCGGATCGTATCTGTCAAGGAAGTTCAGGTTCTGATAGATAGCGTTTGCCGTACCCTTGTACCAGTCTGCCGACTTATTTCCCTGATAGGGGGGCAGGACCATAACTCCGCCGACCGATCTGTCAAGGTCCCACGGTTGACCGTTTCCTATATATTCGTTAAGAACGAGCGGTTGATACTGAGTAAGGACTCCGACGGTGTCGATGCCTGAGTTTACACAGTTAGAGAGAGGAAAGTCGATAATACGGTATTTTCCTCCGAAAAGCACGGCAGGCTTTGCCGTTTTCTCTGTAAGTGTGTAAAGACGGCTTCCCTGACCGCCCGCGAGCAGCATAGCAACGCATTCTTTCTTTTTGTACATGCTCATTTGTATAACACCTCCGTACCGCGTTTTGCGCGGTTTAATTGAATTTAGATTAAAATGGTCGGGTTTTATTTGCTTTTACGCTTTTTCGGCGGAAGAAGTATGACTGCCGAAAGAGGCGCGAGATCAACGTGTATGAATTTTTGCTCGTCTTTTTTGCCGCGGGCTTTAAGCACTCCGCTGCTTGACAGACCGCTACCGCCAAGCTCGGCGTCGTCGGTAGAAAATGCTACGCGGTAGGACTGCGAGCGCGCGGGGATCCAGAGATCGCGGACATCGCTTGCCGAGAAGTTCATAACGGCAATAAGCTCGTTCCCCGATTTGTCAAAGCGCCTGAAAGCGGCGACGTTTTCGCCCTTCATATCGGGATATATCCAGTCAAAGCCGTCCCAAGTGAAATCGACCTCCCAAAGCTGAGGAGTCTTTAAATAAAAGTTGTTGAGCTTTGCGGTGTATTTGCGAAGAGTCGCGTGTGTTTCGTAGTCGAGCATAAACCATTCGAGCTGAGTTGCATAGTCCCACTCGCGGAACTGCCCGTATTCGCACCCCATAAAGAGCATCTTTTTACCCGGGTGAGCCATCTGATATGCAAGGAAAAGACGAATGCCTGCAAATTTCTGCTCGTAGCTTCCGTGCATCTTGTCTATAAGCGATTTCTTTCCGTGAACGACCTCGTCGTGTGAAACGGGAAGAATGTAGTTTTCGGTAAATGCATAGCAAAGCGAGAACGTGAGCTTGTCGTGCTTATCCTTTCTGAAAAAAGGATCGCACTGGACGTAATCGAACATATCGTTCGACCAACCCATATTCCATTTGAAATTAAATCCGAGTCCGCCCTCGTGCACCGGCTTTGTGACCTTTGCAAAGGCGGTCGATTCCTCGGCTATCATAAGCACGTCGGGCATTTCTCCGAATATTGCCTTGTTGAGCTTCCGGAAGAATGCCTGAGCCTCGAGATTTAAGTTCGTGCCGTAAACGTTCGGAACCCATTCTCCCGGCTCTCTCGCATAGTCGAGGTAGAGCATAGATGCGACCGCATCAACTCTCAGACCGTCAATATGAAATTCTCTGAGCCAATATAGTGCGCTTGAAATAAGGAAGCACTGTACCTCGTTTCGACCGACGTCAAAGCAACGCGTGCCCCATTCCTTGTGCTCCATACGGTCGGGTCCTTGGTATTCGTAGAGCGGCGAGCCGTCAAAGTCGCGCAGACCGTGCTCGTCCTTTGGGAAATGGGCGGGCACCCAGTCGAGGATAAGTCCTATTCCATTTGTATGCAGCTTGTTTACAAAATATTTGAAGTCCTCGGGAGAACCGAAGCGAGATGTCGGTGCGAAATATCCCGTGACCTGATAGCCCCACGAAGCGTAGTAGGGAAATTCGGTGATGGGTAAGAGCTCAACGTGAGTATAGCCCATCTCCTTGACGTACGGAACGAGCATATCGGCTATCTCACGGTAGGAGTAGTAGCCCTCGTCCTCGCAGTTGTCGGGCTCCTTCTTTTTCCAGGATGCAAGATGCATTTCGTAGATGTTGAGCGGAACGTCCCAGTATCCGTTTTCGACAGCGCCTTTTCTGTGGGCAAACCACGCGCCGTCCTTCCAGTTAAAATCTGATACGGTATGTACTATTGAAGCGGTTTTTAGACCGGTTTCGCTGTATTTTGCATAAGGATCGGCTTTGTAATGCTCGCCAGCGCCCGAAATTATAAGGAACTTGTATTTCATTCCCTCAAACGAAGAGTCGCCTTTGATAAAGCATTCCCAAACGCCCATCTCGGTCACGCGAGTCATAGCGTTTTCTCTCTGCCAGGAGTTGAAATCGCCGACGACGAATATCGCGTGAGCGTTTGGAGCCCATGTTCTGAAAATATATCCGCCGGGAGCCTTGTGAACGCCGAGATAGTCGTAAGCGTTAAAGTTGGTTCCCTGATGGAAATAATAATGCGCGAGGTCCTCAGATGCGGCAGGCGTCTTTGATCTTGCGACGTTTGCGATACTTTTTTTGCTCATAACTTAACCCTCCGCTACGAAAACCGCGCGTATTTCGTGCAGTCTTTATTTTTATATAGTATAACATACAAAATTTTACATTTCAATAGTTCTGACCAAATTTCATAATTTTCTACGAAAATGACCGCTTTTTTTGAGATTTTTGTATATTTTTGTCGTCGTTTTGTACAAATTACACCGTTTTAATTTGGTGAAAATCCCATTTCAACCGAAAATGACAAAATTCGCGGCAGAGCAGAGTGGATTTTTTACCGCTTTTGCGCACTGATCTGCATAAACGCTTGACACGGGAGAATTTGTGTGATATTATAATTATGTATAACTATGCCTGTGGCAAACTTTAAGGAGGTAAGAATGTCAGCGAAAAAGATATACGTGTCGGCAGTATCGGCACTTCTGCTTTTCATAGCTTTTGCAGGATTTATCCTCGGCGCACTTTCGTTTGCCGATCGCGGCATTCCTGCCGAAGCTTTTGACGGCAAGGTCGAGGCTATGCAGTTCGGCGATATACCGAAAAAAACTACCGTTGCAGGTCGAAAATATCACCCCGAAATAACGCTTTCAACACAAAGCGCCAAGCTTTATGCCACTACCGATACCGAAACACAGATATACGAGCTTCTGCTTGACGGTCTGAGAAGTGAAAAGGCGCAAATATTCCTGTCGGGTATGAATGCGACCATAGAGCAGGTAAGAGCGGCGTATTCAGAGGTGCTCAACACCTGCCCCGAGCTTTTCTTCGTCGGTACTCAGTACAGATACGGAAGCGCAGACGACGTTACGGTCGAGTACGTAATACCGACCTACACTCTTGGCGGAAGCGCACTCACTACCGCAAGACAGGAGTACGAAACGCTCGTTTCGGAAATACTCTCTCAGGTAGAGCCCTCTTGGAGCGAGCTTGAAAAGGTGCTCTTTATTCACGACTATATAGTCAAGAATTTCGAATATGATTACTCGTATACGATATACGATGCTTACGGCTTTTTGAAGAATAAAAAAGGTGTTTGTCAATCTTATACGCTTCTTTGTATCGAGCTTCTCACAAGACTTGATATAGGAGTCGGATCCGTGCCGAGCCAGCCTATGAACCATATATGGAACTGTGTGGAGATAGGCGGAAAATGGTATCATATGGATATAACCTGGGACGACGCTTCGGCAAGCGGTAACATCGACCGCTTTGACGACGTGTCCTACGATAGCTTCCTTTGCAGTGACAGTGCGATAGCTACGGCAGGAACGGACGGACATAACGGTTGGGTTTCGGATATTACCTTTTCGGACGATTACGACGATCTTTTTATAAAGACGGTCGGCTCGAAGATAGATATTTCTCCTCTCGGTGAGGACTGGTATCTTCTCGTAAAGGGCGGAAAAAACGAGAATTCGGGAATTTCTCTTTCGCTTATCGACTTCGAAAACAATACCTATACTCAGGTGACTCATATCAAGACCAAATGGTATGCGTGGGGCTCGACGAGTAGCTATTATCTCGATATTTTCGCAGGATTTGGCAGATATTTTGATTCACTCGTGATAAGCACGTCAAACGAGCTTTACGGATATAATCCGAGTGCGGGACTCGTGAAGCTCGGCGATTATACGTACTCTGACGGATATATCTGCGGTATGAGAATAAACGGATCGCAGGCGACTTTCCGTGTTGCTCAAAACCCGAGCAGCTACGTTGATAACAGGCATACAACCATTGACCTTTCGTCTATAAGCTTTGATCTCGAGGTGTCCTGCAAGAACAAGGCAGGAGAGGTGATCGGAAGTGATACCGTAAGCGTCGGTTGGGGAAAGGATTTTTCGGTGAATACGCCGACCATCGAAAGTCACGCCACCGATACTCTCACGCTTGGCGGAACGATGCCTCTCGGCGGAATACGCGAAAGCGTTACTTACAGACAGTTTGCTACTCTTAAAATAGAATATTTTTACCGAAACGGAGATGTAGCACACGAAAGCTATATCAACGAAAACGTAGAGGTGGGAGAGGTTTACAGTATTGCTTCTCCGGAGATCGAAGGATATTTTCCGAATATTCAGACTGTAAGCGGCACTATGACCGCGCAGGGCGTTACCGTGACGGTTGTTTATTCGCAGGATTTTTATAGCGTAAGGATAACTTATCTTTACGAGGACGGAAGCGTTGCCGCTCCCGAGCACGTTATTAACGGTCTTGTATATATGAGCGACTATTCGGTCGCCTCACCCGTGATAGCAGGATTTACACCCTCTGTCGAGATGGTTTCGGGAAAGATAAGCGAGGACATTCTCGTCACGGTCACCTACACCGCCGCAAGATGCGAGGTCACTGTTAAATATCTGTATCCCGACGGCAGTCTTATAGAAGAAAAGCGCGAAAGCTTTGATTGGGGCGCGGATTTTGAGTTTGTATCTCCTACCTTTACCGGATATACCGCAGAAACCGAGATGGTGTCCGGAAGAGCAGAGCAGATCTACACGGAGTTTACCGTAAGATACACCGCAAATAAATACACTCTTCAAATACAGTACGTTTATTTCGACGGAACCCCTGCCGGAGAGGATTATATAGAAGAGATCGCGTATGCCGAGCAGTATAGCGTGCTTTCTCCGAAATTCGATAATTTTACAGCATCTGTCGAGGTGGTAAGCGGAACTATGGCAGACGGCGACGTTACCGTTACCGTGATCTATACACTGTCGAAATACAAGGTCGTATTTATGAGCGAGGGAAGAGTGTTTTTCGAAACCGAGCTTGAATTCGGAAGTGTTATCGAGATGCCCGACGGCTTTCCGCAAAAGGCTTCTACCGCGCAAAAGATCTATACCTTCAACTCTTGGGGCGGATATGTTGAAAATATGACGGTCGAAGAGGATATTACCTTTACGGCGATCTTCGACGAGAGCGCGAGAAAATACAGGGTAGAGTTCAAAAACTACGACGGCGCTCTGCTTTACGAGGTGTTCGTTGAGTATGGCGGAGAGGCGGTATACGTCGGAAAAACCCCCGAACGCGCCCCGGAAAACGGTGTAACCTATACGTTTTCGGGTTGGGACGAGGACACGGATAATATAAGTTGTGACTCGGTCTTTACAGCGATGTTCAGTGACGGCGTGACCCAATATACCGTTTCCTTCTACGACGGCGACGGAAGGCTTGTTAAACAGGAGCTTGTTTATCACGGACATAGCGCGACTCCCCCGAGCGCACCCGAAAAGGCGTCGGATCTTACGTATAAATACACCTTCGATAAATGGGTGGGAAAATATAAGAGAGTAACGTCGGACAGTGAGGTCCGCGCGACATATACCCGTGAATATATCGAGTATACGGTGGTTTTCAAAAACTACGACGGAACGGTCCTTTCCGAGCAGAAGCTTCATTACGGCGATAAGGTAACACTGCCCGAGCCGCCTGCGCGTGAGAGCGACGAGCGGTACGAATATGTATTTTCAAGATGGTCGCCCGAGGTGACCGACGCTATTGGAAATGCCGAATATATCGCGATATTTACCGCACATAAGGGCTGGAAGTTCAGTACGCAGGAGTTTATATCTGCATTTGAAAAGGTGCAGTCTGCGAAAACGCTCAAAGACCGTTTCAAGGCGATAAACAATCTGATTTCGATGAAAGAGGATACCGATGTTTCCGATCCTGCGCTTGCCGATACGCTCGAAGCGCTTGAAAGCGAGATAGAAAAATATAACGCGGATATTTCTAAGATAAATACACAGTTTACCGAGGCAAACGAGTCGCTCGCGACCTTTAACTCAGGGCACACGGCGTATACGAGCATTCTCTGGCTTGTATGGGAGCTTGTCAAAAAGCTTCTCGTCGTAAGATAGGAGGGCGGAATATATGAAAATAAAAGTGATAATTTCATCTCTCTGTCTGACGGCTATGCTTTTTACCATGATCGCACTGCTTCCTGCCTGCCATAAAGACGAGCCGACGGACGACGGAAGCTCTTACGATAAGTTTGAAGAGCTCGCAGAGCGGGCAAAGAGCTCTCTGCCTACCGCGTACGAATGTGATATAGCCTATAAAGCAGGCGGAGTTACGCTTTACGGCAGATATGTGATGACCTTTGCTACCGTGGGCACAGAAAAATGTGCAATGCTTGAATACGAATACGAAAAGCTGAGCGAAATAGGCGAGTCGGACGACTTTATCTCGACGGTGACCGGAACTCTTTACGCTAAAAACGAACGGGAAATAAACGAGATGCTCTCCCCGGTCGGTATCGAGGCGAGCGATCCGTTTACTCTTTTGAAGCTCGAAAAGAGCCTCTTTAAAACGTATGAAATTTCCGATAAAAACGGACTTATCATACTTTCGGGCGAGCTTTGTGACGGCGCTCTCGGCGAAAACACAACGGGTGCAATACTTACGCTTGAAAGCCCGAAGGAGGGGAGTACAGTGTCAAGGATCAAGATAGAATATGTTGACGCGTACGGCGTGGGTGTTCGCGCACAATACTCGTTTTCGTATGAGGAGCAAAATATAGAGTTGCCGAAATAAAAAGCAATAAATAAATGAGCCAAGGCGTCTGCTTTGGCTCTTTTTTTGGCAATAAACGCAGGGTAAAATCCGAAAGTGTAAAAAATGTTTAAAAAATACACACAAAAAACATAATAATACGGCAAAATTTCTCTTTACAAGAGGAAAAAAATGTGATATACTCTTATATGTATAATTATAATTTTTAATAGCCTTACGGAGGGTACTTAAAATGACTTACAGCGAACTTCACAATCTTCTTGAAAAACACTCACAGACACATCTTCTCAAATATTGGGACGAGCTCAGTGACGAGTCGAAGGAAAGCCTTGCAAATCAGATTGCAAATATCGACTGGAAGCTTCTTGATATTCTTAAAAACAGAGATGAGATAGAAAACAGAGGCGAGCTTGCTCCTCTCGGCGCACTTGAACTCGACGAGATCGAGGCGCGTAGAGAAGAGTTCGAAAAGGTGGGAATAGAGGCGATCAAGGCAGGCAAGGTCTGCGCGGTTCTTCTCGCAGGCGGACAGGGAACACGTCTTGGAAGCGATAAGCCCAAGGGTATGTATAATATTGGTATTAACCGCGACCTCTATATCTTCGAGTGCCTCATCAACAATATGATGGACGTCGTAAAGCAGGCAGGCGCGTGGATGCCGCTTTGCATTATGACCAGCCAGAAGAATAACGACGATACTATTGCATTCTTCGAGGAAAAGAACTATTTCGGATATAACAAGGACTACGTAAACTTCTTCATTCAGGAGATGGCACCCTCTGTTGATTATAACGGAAAGATATATATGGAGGCAAAGGATAAGCTCTCGCTTTCTCCCAACGGAAACGGCGGTTGGTTCACCTCGCTCGAAAAGGCAGGTCTTGTTGAGAAGCTTGAAAAGCAGGGCGTTGAATGGCTCACTATCTTCGCAGTAGATAACGTTCTTCAAAGAATAAACTCTCCCGCTTTCGTTGGCGCTACCATCGCGTCCGGACGTCAGAGCGGAGCAAAGGTTGTCCGCAAGGCTGAGCCTATGGAAAAGATCGGAGTTCTCTGTCTTGAAGATAACAAGCCCTCGATAGTCGAATACTACGAGATCACCGACGATATGATAAACCTTCGCGACGAGCGTGGAGAGCTTCTTTACAGCTTCGGCGTAATTCTCAACTATATGTTCAATATTGAGGTCCTCAAAGCAAACATCAATAAGAGAATGCCTCTTCACATCGTTGAAAAGAAGATCCCTTATATTGACGAAAACGGCGAGCTCGTAAAGCCCGAAACGCCTAACGGATATAAGTTTGAGACGCTCATTCTCGATATGGTACATATGGTAGATTCCTGCCTGTCATTTGAGGTTGACAGACAGAAGGAGTTTGCTCCTATCAAGAACAAGACCGGCGTTGACTCGGTCGAGAGCGCAAGAGAGCTTCTTAAACTCAACGGAGTAGAGCTCTGAAAAAGTGCAAAGTTAAGAGTGCAAAGTGCAAAGTTGAGGTAAATTTCCTCGCTGTGCTCGGAAATTCAAAAGAGGTTGATTAAAGTGGCGGAAACGATCTATACAATACCGATAAACGAAGAGTTTGAGGCGAGAATGGCAAGCGAAAGCTGCGCCTGCCCGCTTTGCAATCTTTATAAAAAGCTTGAAAGTGACGAGCTTTCGCTTATCCTCGGCGCGTCAATGATGGAGCCCGACGTAAGAATAAAGACCAACAGACTCGGATTTTGTCCGCATCATTTTGACAGAATGCTGACAAACGGAAAACGGCTTCCGCTCGCACTTATGCTCGAAAGCCATCTCGGCGAGCTCAGAGATGAGATCGCAGGCAGAGGCTCCTCGCCCGAAAAGACCGTGAAGCGTCTTGAAGCGCTTTCCCAAAGCTGCTACGTGTGCTCACGTATAGACGATAATTTCACAAGACTTATTTCGAATGTCGTGTATATGTGGGAAACCGATATGACATTCAGGGGAAAATTCGAGGCTCAGAAATATTTCTGCATAAATCACTACTCACGCCTTCTCGCCTGTGCAAAAAAGGAAATGACGAAGAAGGTTTTCAAAGAGTTTGCGTCTTCTGCCGAGAGTATCGCAAATAAAATTCTCGACGGACTTTGTGATGACGTAAGCTGGTTTTGTAAAAAATACGACTATCGCTATGAGAACGAGCCTTGGGGAAATGCCAAGGATTCGCCCGAGAGAGCAATAAAGTTCCTTAGCGGTGAAATAAAATAAGAACTGAAAGGACGGCCATATTATCATGACTGAACAAATCAAAGAAATCGGTCTTCGACTTGCTACACTTCGCGAAATTTGCGATATGACGTCTGCCACGATGGCAGAACGGCTCGGAGTTCCGATTGAAACGTATATTGCTTATGAAAAGGGAGAACGCGATTTTTCATTCAGCTTCCTTTATAACTGCGCAGAGATACTCGGCGTAGATATACTCGATCTTATGAGCGGAGAATCTCCCAAGCTTTCGACCTGTGCACTGGTCAGAAAAGGACAGGGCTTCGACGTTTCGAGAAACGAAGCGTATAACTATAAGCACCTTGCCTTTACGTTCAGAAATAAGAAATCGGAGCCGTTCCTTGTAACGGTAGAGCCCGCTGATGAGCTTCCGCCTCTCAATTCTCACGAGGGACAGGAATTCAACTACGTTCTCGAAGGCCGCGTTCTCGTACAGATAGGAAATATCACCTACGAGCTCGAAGAGGGCGACAGTGTGTATTTCGATTCGTCGGTACCGCACGCCGAGAGAGCGCTCGACGGAAAGCGCGCACGCTTTATTGCGGTCGTTATGAAATAAAGCTCTGGTTTAAATCCGAAATTGAAAGGATCAAAATAAAGCAATGCCAATATACGAAAAATTTATAGGAAAGAATAGAGATGATTTTAAAACGCTCGAAGAGATTCGTTCTGATTTTAAGATCACATATAGCGACGACTTTAACTTTGCTTACGACGTAATAGACGTTCTCGCGAAGGAAAAGCCAAATAAAACGGCTCTTGTATGGCTCGGAGCGGACGGCAGAGAAAAGGTGTTCACCTTTGCCGACGTAGCAAGAGAATCGGACAGAGCGGCAAACTATTTCACCTCGCTCGGAATTAAAAAGGGAGATGCCGTTCTCCTGGTTCTTCGCCGCCACTACCTGTTCTGGTTCTGTATAATGGGACTTCACAAGATAGGCGCAATAACCGCTCAGGCAACCGATATGCTTATGGCAAAGGACTATATCTACCGTTGTAACAAGGCGGAGATAAAGGCGGTCGTTATCACCGATCACGGCGACTGCACGAAATATTACGACGAGGGCGCGAGCGAGTGCAAAACCGTTCAGCATAAGCTCGTTATCGGTCATAAGGACGCGGGCGAGGGCTGGCGTGACTTCGAAGCGGAATTCGAGGCAACGAGTGCAGACGGTTGGACTCGTCCGACAGGCGAAAATGCTGCCAAGGCAACCGATATTATGCTTCTTTCGTTCTCCTCGGGAACGACGAGCTATCCCAAGATGGTCGCACACGATTTCAGATACCCGCTCGGACATATTATGACGGGCGTGTTCTGGCACAGAGTCGTTGACGGCGGACTTCATTTCACCGTATCGGATACAGGTTGGCTCAAATCGCTTTGGGGCAAGATGTACGGTCAGTGGTTCGGCGAAAGTGCGATAATGGTCTATGATTTTGACAAGTTCAGTGGCGCCGATATTCTCGCAGTGCTTGAAAAATATAAGGTCACTACCTTCTGTGTTCCGCCTACGATGTACAGATTTATTCTTCAAAATGACGTTAAAAAATACGATCTTTCGTCGATCGTACACTGCTGTACCGCAGGCGAGGCACTCAACCCCGAAATATACAACAACTGGAAAGAGCAAACCGGACTCGATATATACGAGGGCTTCGGTCAGACCGAAACGACTATCGCAATAGGAACCTTCTATCCTTATATGAAGCCGGTCCTCGGCGCGATCGGTAAGTCCGCGCCTCATATCGACGTACATATTATCGACGCCGACGGAGAGGACTGCTCGGTCGGTCAGGTCGGAGAGATATGCATAAAGACCGAATATGAAAAGCGCCCTGTCGGTGTATGCCATAGCTATAACAGAAGCGTGGAGGACACAGAGGCTGTTTACTACGGCGGATTTTTCCATACCGGAGATACCGCGTATAGGGATGAGCTCGGATATATCCACTACGTCGGCAGAAACGACGATATTATCAAATCGTCGGGCTACCGTATCGGACCGTTCGAGATTGAGAGCGTGCTTATCGAGCACCCTGCCGTTCTTGAAGTTGCAGTTACCGGTATTCCCGATCCCGTAAGAGGCTTTAACGTAAAGGCTACTATCGTTCTTCAAAAGGGTTACGAGGGTTCTTCCGAGCTTGTTAGAGAGCTTCAGAATTACGTTAAAAAGAACACGGCTCCTTATAAATACCCCAGAGTTATCGAATTTGTTGACTCTCTTCCCAAAACGACGAGCGGTAAGATCCGCCGTACCGAGATAAGAATGAGAGATATGGAAAAGTATCTTAAAGAGCAACAAAGTAAGTAATAGGGCAAAATGACGAATAAAACGCTTGGTATTTTCAAAAAATACCGTTAGTCAAACGCTTTCCGAAAGGATAAAAAGATATGCCAAAAAATGATGATATGATACGCGAAAACGAAAACCGAGAGCAGGATCAAAAGGATCTTGCGGAGGTTTCCGAAAAGAGCAAAGATAAAGATATATTTGCCCGAAACGACAGCGCACTCGAAAATCTTTCGTTCGGATCGGAAAACGGCGCTTATTACAACGGTAATTCGCTCGAAGACACCTCTCTTGGTTTTGACGTTGTTGACGCTAACGACAGAACGAGAGAAATCGAGATCGTCCCGGATGTCGCCACCGTCAAGAGAGTTAAGGTGAAAAAGAAGATAGTAAACGAAAGAGGACTCAGCATCAGAAGCCTCTCCTTTACGATAATCTACGTTATGGCGGTGCTTATTCTCGCGCTGCTTCTTGCTCACTTTATTATCACTCGCGCCAACGACGCGTTTGCGTTCGTTAAGGACGATATTACCGTAAGCGTAACCATCGACAACGCAAATATGACACTTGACGATCTGGCAGACCTGCTTCATAAGGAAGGCGCCATAAAATATCCCGAGTTTTTTAAGTTGTACGTTTATCTCAAAAAAGACGGCAGATTCGGGCTTAAAAACGGAACCTACGAATTTTCCGCGGCGAATAATTACGACGTAATACTCTCAAAAATAAATCCCAAGCCGCCGCGTAAGACGATCACGGTAACTATTCCCGAAGGCTTTACGACAGACGATATAATCGACCTGTTCATTGCGAAGGGAATAGGTACGAGAGAGGGCTTTACCGAGGCTATAAATAACGCCGAGCTTAATTATTGGTTCCTTGAACCGCTTAAAGAAGGAATGCACGAGGAGAGGTTTTACCGTCTTGACGGATACCTCTATCCCGATACGTATTATTTTTACACGAACTCGTCCGAGGTGACCGTTCTCAAAAAGCTGCTCAATAACTTCAACAAAAAGTTCGCAAGAGCTTACGAGAAGCGTTGCGAGGAGCTTGGAATTACGATAGATGAGGCTATAATCCTCGCGTCTATAATTCAGTGTGAAGCGAAATACGTGGTTGACTACGAATACGTTTCGAGCGTCCTTCACAACAGACTTAACAACAAAAAGAATTATCCGAGATTTGAGTGTGACGTAACTCTTCAATACTATTTCAGACACGTCGAGGGTTCAAGACACGCGGAGATAACCGCGTCAGACCTGCTTGTCGAGTCGCAGTATAACACAAGAAGATATTCGGGATATACGCCCGGACCGATATGCAGTCCGTCGCTTACCGCAATAAAGGCGGCGCTCTATCCGTCGAGTACGAAATTCTACTATTTCATCTCGAAGAGCAACGGCTATCTCGTCTACTCCAAGAACTATGCAGAGCACGTCAAGTACGACTCTATGTCGGCAGAGGAGCTTCTCAAAGTCGATCAGGGACTTTATGACTGATCGGGATTTTAATACAGTAAGATGCACCGCTTCGTTTTTCGAAGCGGTGTACTTTCTTAATTTTAACGAAAAAGAAAAAACAAACGCGAAAATACGAGAAAATAAAAGTTAAATAATAATGGAATTGTACTTGTATTTTTGCTTGTAATATGATAAAATTAGTATGAATATTTATGTTCATATAAGATTTGAAGGGAGATAGTGCAAAGATGAGTATCTGGGAGGCTATTTTTTACGGTGTCATACAGGGACTTACAGAGTTTCTGCCGGTATCAAGCTCGGGACATCTTGCAATCATGCAAATAATCACAGGCTTTGGTGACGGTATGGATGCCGTGGCGTTCAACGTACTTCTGCACCTCGGAACGCTTATCGCGGTCGCGATAGTTTACTACAAGGATATTTTCGGACTTATAAAGAGCTTTTTCAGTCTTTGCTCGAAAATATTTAAGGGCAATTTCAAGATGAGCGAGTATTCTTTGCACGAAAAGCTCGTTATATACATAATAATCGCCACTTTGCCTCTCGTGCCTATGATGCTTATAGAGGATTATCTCGATATGGTGTCGGGCTATCTCGTTATAGTCGGCGCACTGCTTATCTTTAACGGACTCGTTCTTATTATCTCTGATAAGCTTTCGAGAGGAAATAAAACTCTCGATGAAATAAGGCCAAAGAACGCGCTTCTCATAGGTCTTTGTCAGGCAGTTGCACTCCTGCCCGGAATTTCGAGATCAGGCTCGACCATCACGGGCGGACTTCTTAACGGACTCGATCGTCCGGACGCGGTCAGATTTTCTTTTCTGCTCTCGATTCCGGCAATTCTCGGCGCATCGGTCTTGAAGCTCCCTGCATTCTTTGCAGATGTGCCCGACTCAAAAACTCTCGCGATCTATCTTGTCGGAGCGGCAGTTTCGGCAATCGTCGGAGTATGCGCTATAAAGCTGCTCGGCTATATTTCAAAGAAATCGAATTTCAGAATATTTTCCTATTACTGCTTCGCGGTAGGTGCGGCGGCGGTGATTTGGAGCTTCTTCGCATAATTCACCGAAAACTAAAAGGAAAGGACATTCAGTATTATGGCAAGTAGAAAAAGCAGGACAAACGAGCCTGATATTATAGAAAAAAGACGAACTCAGCTTCCCCCGAGCGGACAGAGCGCAGTTCCTGCTCAAAGGCGTGAAAAGAATTCGGATAAAAACAAAAAAGCAGTGGTTGAGGTAAAGAAAGAAAATCGTGAGCCGAAGGCACCGAATCCCGATAGCCTCGGAAATCAGGCTATGATATTCGTGATGGCAGTTTTTGCGATATTTTTCGCGTTCTGCCTGCTTCTCACAGATCTCAGTAAGGGAACCGCGGGAATATCCGGACCTATCGGCTATTATACCTGCCGAATTCTCTACGGAGTGTTCGGATACGGCGCGTGGTTCATTCCTCTGGTTTTCGTCGGATACGCGGTGTTCTGGAAGAGAAGCGTTGCTAAAAACATACTCGTTCCCAAGATCGTTATCGGTGTCTTTCTTATGGGCGCGTTCTCGTCGTTCATACAGACCGTCGGACTGACCTGCGGCTTCTTCGACAGAAGCATAAAGTTCTGGGATCTCGGCGTTTACTACGACTTTATGGCAAAAAGAAGCGGCGGCGGTATCGTCGGCGGATTTATCGGCGGAATGCTCTACACCGGCTTCAAGGCGGTATCGCTTGTCGTAATGGGCGCGATACTTTTGACCGCAATAATGTTTATGTTTGAGATCACTCCTGCAAGGCTTTGGAGGCTTCTCGTTAAATTCTGCAAGTGGCTCCATAAGAGAATTTCACTTGCCTATGCTCGTGCAAAGGAAAGACGCGCGGCGGCAAGAGAGGCGGCGGCACTCGAAGCTCTGAAAGAAGAACAGGAAAGAGAAGCGGCGGCAAAGGAAGAGGAAATCCGCAGAGCGAAGGAAAAAGCTGAACGCGACCGACTTGAAAAAGAGCGCATCGAGCGTGAAAAGGCAGAAAAAGCGCGACTCGAAGAAGAAAAAGCAAGTCGGGAAAAAGAAGAAAATGATAAGAAGGGCGTTGGAATATCTTCCTTCTTCGAAAAGCATATCAAGACTCCGAGCACGCCCGACCTTCCTGTTTCTGAGAGTGTAAAAGTGGGATCGGGCATTAAGAAAAACGTAGAGGTCACCCCTGTCGATATGGAGCAACTCCACGATTTCAAGACCGTTTCTGACGTTGCGCCTCAGATAAAGGACGACGGCAGAGAGCTCGACGAGGAGGACGTAAAGAAGATATTCTCCGAAGAGGACGAGCTTCCCGAGGGCGAGTTTATTCCTCAAAGCGAAAAGGAATACGATATAGACGGAAATCAGCTCAGAAAAGAAAAGAAGACAAAGACCGAAAAGATAGCTCCTGCGGCTACGATAACGCCAAATGAGTTTGACGATCTTCCTGTCGAGATAATGGAGGTTGATCGCGAGAGCGTTGTTGAGGACGTCGCGCCGATCGAGCAAAAACCTTATCAGTTTCCGCCGATCGAGCTTCTCAGTGAGGGCGAGGGAGCGCTTGACGGCGACTCTTCTGCCGAGCTTGAAGCAAATGCAAGACGTCTTGTAGAGGTGCTTCGCAGCTTCAAGGTTGACGTTGAGATAGTTCATATCTCTCACGGACCGACGATCACGAGATACGAGGTCGCTCCCAAGGCGGGCGTAAAGGTAAAGGCAATATCCAACCTCGTTGATGATATTGCACTTAATATGAAGACAAGCGGAGTCCGCGTCGAGCCGATACCCGGCAAGGTCGCGGTCGGTATAGAGGTTCCCAACAGATCGAGAGCTACCGTTTTCCTGAGAAATCTCATAGACACGGAGCAGTTCAGAAGCGCAAAGAGCAAGGTTACCTGTGCGCTCGGTGTAAACGTCGCGGGCGAGCCCGTGCTTCTCGATATTGCCAAGATGCCTCACCTTCTTATAGCAGGTGCTACCGGTATGGGTAAATCGGTATGTATAAACAGCCTTCTCGTAAGCCTTCTTTACAGAGCAAAGCCGGACGAGGTCAAGCTTATACTCGTTGACCCCAAAAAAGTTGAGCTTAATACTTATAATAAGCTTCCCCACCTTCTCGTGCCGGTTCTTAACGAGCCGAGAAAGGCGGCAGGCGCGCTTGCATGGGCGGTTATAGAAATGGAGCGCCGTTTCTCGCTTATCGAGCAGTACGGCGTACGTAATCTTGCAGGATATAACGCTATTGCCGCACAAAACGAGGAAATGGAATTTTTACCGCATATAATTATCGTAATAGACGAGCTTGCCGACCTTATGATGCAGGCGAAGGACGACGTTGAGGATTCGATATGCCGCCTTGCCGCAAAGGCACGTGCCGCAGGTATGCATATGATCGTCGGTACACAAAGACCGTCGGTTGACGTTATTACAGGTCTTATCAAGGCAAATATTCCTTCGAGAATTGCATTTACGGTTGCTTCGAATACCGACTCGCGTACAATAATCGACGTGGCGGGCGCAGAAAAGCTCGTCGGACGCGGAGATATGCTTTATGCTCCCGTTCAGGAGATGAAGCCGCTCAGACTCCAAGGCTCGTTCGTAAGCGACAGTGAGGTCGAAAGCGTCGTTTCCTTTATAAACGAGCAGTGCGAGGTTTCTTACGATTCCGATATTATCGAGGAGATCGAAGAACAGGCAGCACTCTGCGGAGAGAAGAAAAAGAAGGGTGCAGGATCTGTCGGCGAGGAAGCCTCGGACGATTCTGAGCTCGATTCGAAATTCTACGAAGCAGTTGAGATTGCAGTTGACGAGGGCAAAATATCCACCTCGCTTATTCAGAGAAAGCTTTCTCTCGGATACGGAAGAGCGGCAAAGATCATTGACGAGATGCAAAAGCGCGGTATCGTAAGTGCTCCCGATGGGCAGAAGCCGAGAACGACGCTCATTTCCCAACAGGAATATTACGAGATGCGTATAAGACATAATATGGCGGAAACCTCGGGTACTTATAACGATGACTGATGAAATTCTCTTTAAAAAGGTCGATAGTGAAGGCGAAAAAGAGCAGATAAAGGCTCTTTGGCAGACGACCTTCGGGGACTTGTTTGACTACGTTGAGGCTTTTTACAGGATCTTTTCGGTTACAGAAAACGCGCTTGTCGCGATCTGCGGCGAAAAGGTAGTCGGAATGGTAAATTCTATCGACTGTAAGGCAAGGCTTGACGGTGACGTCTTTCGCGGCAGGTACATATACGCGCTCGCAGTAGATGAAAAATACCGCGGCAGAGGACTTGCAAAAAGACTGCTTGAAATGGGCGGGGGCGAAGAGTTTACGATGCTCGTTCCCGAAAATGCCGGACTTTTTGATATGTACGCGCATCTTGGATTTAATTTAAAGACTAAGGTGGACGCGAGATTTACAGAGCCACAGGGCTTTCTTAACGGAGCGCCAAAGTCGCCGGACAGGATCTGCGCGCTTGTAAAAAGCGAGAACGAAAAAATGTCAGACGCCGAGTTTTTTATATAAAACGAAAGGATCTATGAAAATATGGTATACGTTTTTCTTGCAAACGGCTTCGAGGAAACAGAGGCTATATGCCCGATAGATATTATGCTTCGTGCGGGAATAGAGGTCGTGAAGGTTTCGATCTCTGACGATCTCAGTGTGGTCGGCTCGCACGGAATATCCATACAGGCGGATAAAAAAATAAATGAAATTTCCTTCGGAGAGGCGCTCCCTGAGCTTATAATGCTTCCCGGCGGAATGCCCGGGACAAAAAATCTGCTCGCATCAAGACCTCTTCGCGAAATGCTGCTTGAAGCAGATAGCAGTAACGTTCCGATCGCGGCTATCTGCGCGGCACCGATGATACTCGGCAAGCTCGGAATTCTCGAAGAGAAAAGTGCGACCTGCTATCCCGGATTTGAGGACGAGCTTATCGGAGCAAAAATTCCGAAGCTTTTCAGAGTAGTTACGAGCGAAAATATCATAACTGCGGCAGGAATGGGAGTCGCTACTCAGTTCGGACTTGTTATCGTCGAAAAAATAAGATCGAGAGCACTGGCAAGAAAGATAGCCAAGGAGATAAGATTCAGATAAACTGCGATAAAATGCAGAGTGGAGAATTTATTAAGATGTATCAGATAAAAGAAGAAAAAAAGGCACTTCGTAAGACCTATTCGGAGAAAAGAGCCTCTATTGACGGTGAGCGTAAAGCGAAGCTCGATGAAAAAATAATAGAGAGATTTATCTCACTTGCCACTTACAGATACGCCCATACTCTGCTTCTTTACTACCCCATAGAGGGGGAGATAGACGTGAGAGAGCTCATCACACGCGCGATAGCGTCGGGGAAAAGGGTAGCCCTGCCCAGATGCGAAAGCAAGGATTCTGTAATGCACTTTCACTACGTAAGCTCTCTTGACGAACTCTCTGTCGGTCGCTTCGGAATTATGGAGCCGTCAGAGAATGCAGAGCGCTTTGATCCGAGCAGACCTTGCGGTCCTTGCGCGGTCGTTATCCCTGCGCTTGCTTACGACAGATCGGGTTACAGACTCGGATACGGCAGAGGCTTTTACGACAGATATTTCAACAGATCTGATATTTCGACTGTCGGACTGATATATTCCGACTTTCTCGTAGATAAGCTTCCGCACGGAAGATATGATATTGCAGTCGATCTGCTCGTGAGTGAAAAAGAGGTGAGGGTAGTTGGCAAAAAGATTTAAAAGCTCGGGAATTGCCCCGGTACTTATACTTTTCGTATTTGTTATGACTATTCTTACAAGGGTGTTCAATCTGACCTCGGGACAGACGGTAGACGAGATATTTGCTAAAACGATAGTCGCACAGGTCGTGATATTTGCGCTTCCCGCGCTCTTTTACTGCCGAACGAGAGATGACAATTATTTCTCGAACATTCCCGTAAACGCGATGATACCGTCGAGAACGCTCTTTTTGCTTTACACTCTCGTTGTACTCGTGCTCGGTAGTATGATCATACAGTTTGCGGTCAGTGCAATAGGCGGAAGTCAGTACGGCGTTTCGACGACAGGACAGGAGCTCTCCGAAATAAGCGAGCAGAGCGGATTTGTATACGTTTTTCTCGCACTCGGACTCGTTCCCGCAATATGCGAGGAGTTCGTGTTCAGAGGAATTCTCCTGCACGAGTATAGAGCGTACGGAAAGTTCTGTGCTATTACGATCTCGTCGCTCGCGTTTGCGATGCTTCATTTCAGTATAAGCGGATTTCTCTCCTACTTTTTCTGCGGAGTCGTGCTCGGAATTTCATTTTACGTTACGCAAAATCTGTTTATAACCATACTTTTGCATCTTGTAAGCAACCTTTTCAGTATTTACGCTGTACCGCTCGTGTCGCAGATGATACTCGGATCGGGAAGTATGACTCTTTCGCTTTTCGTGATAGTTGTCGTGTTTTTGCTTGCGCTCACTCTGTCGCTCAGAGAGGCGTCGATCGTTTACTGGGAATACGCGGTGGGCGATGCCACGATGAAGAAAAATCCGAAAGAAAAAAAGGGAAGAACGAGGGGAATATACGCTATAAGTGAGGTCTTTCTCTCACCGGTATTTATAGTGTGCGTACTGCTCTTTATGATAATGTCGCTTGCCCTTTAAGTGCTTTTTAAAGGAAAAATTATGATTTCATTCAAACAAGAATTCAAAAATATATTTTGCTCGCTCGGACTTGAAAAGTATACAGAAAGAGATCTTCCCGATCGCTTCGAGATACTTTACGAGCGGCTCGTCGAAAAAAATAAGGTGATGAACCTGACCGCGCTTACCGAAATGCGCGATGTGATAATCGGTCATTTTGCCGACAGTCTTGCCGCCGCAGACGAGATAAAAGAGGGCGCAAGGGTTATCGACGTCGGGTGCGGAGGCGGATTTCCCACTCTGCCGCTCGCTATCGCACGACCGGATATTTCGGTAACGGCGCTCGATTCGACCGCTAAAAAGCTGGTATTCGTTTTCGAGGTCGCAAACGAGCTCGGACTTAACGTGAAAACTCTCGCTATGCGCGCCGAGGACGCCGCGAAAATGCCGGAATACAGAGAAAATTTCGACGTGTGTGTGTCAAGAGCGGTCGCAAGACTCAGTATTCTTGACGAGATCTGCCTGCCGTTTGTCAAAAAAGGCGGACGTTTTATCGCGATGAAAGGCGCGGGCGCAGACGAGGAATACGACGAGGCGAAGAAGGGAATATCACTCCTC
>JAZOSN010000062.1:0-43910 GCA_045657105.1 Eubacteriales bacterium | reverse complement strand
TCCCGGGGGGTAATGGTCAGAATACCCATGGAGGTCTCCTCGGCGGAGCCCAGCATCTGTCCCATGTACATCCCCGCCACGATGTGGTAGAGCTTGTCGTCCTCAATTTCGGTAAGCGTACCGTCATCATTTTTCAGCATGGCGTAATCAACCTTGTTGAAGATCATGCGGTACTTGTTGAAGGAATATTCCACTCCCGACATGAAGAGCTGCGCCGAGGTCATGAGGGGCTGCACAGACGCATCCAGCTCCATGGCATTCTTCAGATCCTTACCCGTCACGTAGATAGCCACCAGCTCGCCCTCGGTACCCACGCCAAGGGACGCCGCGTTGAATACGTCGGAGACCGTCACGTTGCCGATGGGCATGGTGGCGCGGATGACACCCGCCGCGGTCAGTGCCACATCCACCTTCTTGCCCGTCACACGCTCCACCGCAGCCTTGTACGCGTCGGCGAAGAGATTGCCCAGGGTGGATTCGTGCTGGGTGGCATAAACCTCCCCCACGGTATCGAACGTAAAGGTGTTGTGTACCAGCACCTGATCAAAGGTAAACCCGTACTTGGAAAGGTAGTCCTCCTCCACCTTGGTCTTGTAGCTCTCCACCAAAGCGGCAATGGCAGGATCCTCCTCCACCGTCTCGTCCACGGGAATGAGCTCGTAACTCTTCAAAGCCCCATCGCGGGTCAGCTTGACCACGCCCAGATATCCGGCGTAATCGCCGGGAGACGCGATCACGGTATCTCCCACCACCAGGGGCTCCCGCAGGGTGGTGTGGGTGTGCCCCGACACAATGACGTCAATGGCGGGAACAGCCTTGGCCAGCTCCACGTCCTCGCCCTCGCCCCCCTCGGTGCCACCGTGGGACAGGCAAATGACGATGGGATCGGCGCCGTAGTTGTCGCGGCAGTCCTTGACGGCGGCATCCACCGTCTCCTGCGCCTTGGCAATGGGATCCTCAAAGACCATCCCCGAGTTGGGGGCACAGTCGTCGGAATCCACACCCATGAGCCCAAACAGAACGAAGTATGCCCCGCCCCGCTCCAGAATGACGTAGTCCTTTACGCCGTAGCGGTTCAAAGCGTCCCACATCCCGGCGTCGTAGCCCTCCTGACCCTCGGCAGGAGGCCAGTAGTTGGCGCACACAATGGAGGGCAGGGGATCCCCGCTGTCCACAGCGGCGTTCAGCATGGATTTCAACCCGGACTGAAGGTAATCGTATTCGTGGTTGCCGAAGGTGGTCACGTCAAAGCCCATGGCCCCCATCATCCGCAGCTCAATGGCCGAGGTAGGATAGGCCGTCTGGAACAGAGATCCCATGGAAAAGTCTCCGCCGTCCACTAAAATGGCGTTGGGGTCTAAAGCCTTCTGCTGCTTGATGACCGTCATGAGCCGCGCATACCCGCCGTACTCCCCCTCCCCGTCCTCGTTGGGAGCCGGAAGCAGATGGGAGTGGAGATCGCTGGTAAACAGCACCGTGACCTCGTCGGCCTCCGTCCCTGCCGCCCCGGGCAGCAGACAAACCGACAGGATCATCAGAAGCGAAAGCGTAACCGTAAGCAATGATTTCAAAAACCTCATGGAAATCGGTATTCCTTTCTTGAAAAAAATGTATTTGGTTCATTATACCATATCCCGCCCCGGTTTGCAAGTGCCCAACCCCCAAACTCCGTAAATTTTCTCGAAAAATATTTGATTTTTTTTGCAAAACCCCTTGCTTTTTTCAAGAAAGTGTGATATAATATATCCCGTTGCACAGGGGTATAGCTCAGCTGGTAGAGTACCGGTCTCCAAAACCGTGGGTCGCGGGTTCGAATCCTCCTGCCCCTGCCATGAAAAAAGCCATTCGCGTAAGCGGATGGCTTTTTTCAGTGAAATTCGTTCCTGCGGAACGAGTGAAATACGCTGACGCGTGTGAAATTGCCTGCGGCAGTGAAATACGCCTGCGGCGTGTGAAGGAACGAATTTTATTTCACATCGACCAGAGCCGTAGACGGCGGGAGATATTTCACAATTTCCGAAGGAAATTATTTCACATTCGGCGTAAGCCGAATATTTCACTTGAAAAACCTTTGATTTTATGCTATAATAAATTCAGAAAGGCGGTGTTTCTATGACGAAATTCACAAAGCTGCTTGCACGCGTGCTTTTTACGGCGGCATATGCAGCTCTTATCAGTTTTGCCATGAGCTGCTTTATGCATCTCCCGTCACTCTCTTTCGTTTCTTCGTGGACGGGCGTGTCATACCCAAGGCTTATTTTCTTCTGCTACGCCGTGCCGATACTTGCAAGCGTCGCTCTGATATGCCTTCTGATACTGAATATAAAGCTTTCCGACAGGCTTTCTTACACGAGTGACACATGGCTCGGTCAGACAGTATGTGCATTTGTGATCTCTATTCCGACGATACAGCTTTGGAGCGATCTTATACTGTTTTTGCATAAGACTTTGTAAATGAAAAGGAGTACGAACCAATCGTCCGTACTCCTTTTGTTTGTTTCGGCGGCAGCAATCCACCGCCCCACACTATTTGCGGCGGGTGAAGCCTGTTTTGTAAAATTTACACCGCATCATTTTCAAACCTTTATCAGATCCCCCGCCCTTACCGCCGCAACGACGCTTCCCTTGTAGGTTATGACCGCGCGGTCGCCGTTTATCTGCGACAGGACATGAACCCTATCGTACACAAACGACGCACGCGTTGGGTTCGTAAGTCCTTCCGCCCCTGTAAAAAAATCCAAGTCGAAATTCGACTTGGATTTTTTCATTTGTGTCCGCAGGACACAACATCATTTGCGTGGAACACGCAACATCATTTGACCGCCAAGGTCAACATCATTTCGCCGCAGGCGGACACAAATGAACGAGGTTGCACTTCGTGCAAATGATATGCGCCGCAATGATGTGGGCTTGCGCCCAATGATGTTGCGCTTCGCGCAAACGGAATGAAGCCATTTGCTTGGTGTGCTGAAATATGGTTGATTTTTAATCGAAAGTATGATATAATGCAGATAGAAAGGCGGCGGTATCGTGAAAGAAGATAGGCTGGGTGATATTTCAATGGAATTATCCGTTAACGTTTTACAGCTGACAAATGAAGGTTTATCGCACCGTTCTACCGGGCGCTCGATGGCGCAAATATATCATCTTTAATGGAGGAATTTTTATAATGACTATGTTTTTTCGCCGAATGGCTATTGTTTTTCTCTCTATCTTGTGCTTGATACTGTGTTGCTCCTGTCAAACGACTCCGACCTCGGATACTTCGACCGAGAAATTGTTGATTCCCAATAACGCCTCGGATTTCGACTATGATACTTTTGAGAAGGACGGCGAGCGTGTGATTCGCTTGATTCGCTACAAGGGCGAGCGCACCGACGTGGTGATTCCCGACACCATTGAGGGGCTGCCGGTGAGAATTTTACTTGGCGTAACCGCGCAGAATGATAATGGATATACCGGTGTGGTGCAAGGGGTGTTTGAAGATACCGCCATTGAATCGGTGTATATTCCGTCCTCCGTTAGTTCCTTGGGTATTGCCACCTTTGCCCACTGTACAAAACTTGAGCAGGTAGAGTTTGCTAAGGGCTGTGGCATTACATCATTGAATACGAGTGACTTTGAGGGCTGTACGGCGCTCACGCGTGTAGATCTTTCTCCACTCACCAAACTGAAGGGAACATATTATTCTTTCAGAGATTGTACATCACTCAAGGAAATTATATTCCCCGAGGGAATGACCATCATAGATGAAGGCTCGTTCCTCAACTGCTCCGCCCTACAAAGCTTGTATCTGCCCGATAGCTTGGAGCAAATCGTAAAGAATGCATTTGAGGGTTGCATCAGAATTGAGTCCATTTCCATCGGGAAAAATCTGCGACTATTTGAGCCCGGCTTCTCTACCGTCATATTCAACAGCCCTTCGCTGAAGCATATTACGTTCCGAGAGGGCAGAGAGAGTCTGGATGGCTATGCTTTGGTCTCCATCACCTCGCCCGTCTCTGTTGAAGTGCCTGCTTCGGTGAACGTGGTGAGCGGTAACACCTTTTTTAATTATAGCACAATGACGATAACCTTTGCAGGTGATTGCCCTAAAATGGAGAGCGAGGAATGGTTGGGTGATGTCATTGTGCACTACAATCCTGACATGATGGGTTGGGACAACTGTGATTGGTCTGCTAAAAAAGGGACACTTACACTTGAGCCAATAAAATAAAGCAGAACCAAACAAATAAAAACAAGTTGAGGAACATCAGTACCTTATTCCGCATTATTACAACAAACCAGAATAATTGCTTTAATATTTACATAGCTTCGTTTACAAGCATGGCGCGAAAGCCCGAAAGACCTCGGATAACTTTTTGTGCCCATCATCGCCAAGGGATAAGTCTATCCGTTGACTGAAAACCACGGATCGATTTTGAAAAAATTGTGGTACGGATCTATTTTGTAATCGTGTGCCAAAACGAAAACCATCGCGTAGCGGTGGTTTTTGTTTTTTATCCGTATGTGCCGCAAAGGAAGGACTTGAAGCGGCGCGGTAGTGAATGACAGTCCGGGGGACTGTCAGAGCCGCGACGGGACCGAGCCCGCAGGCGAGAACAAGTCCTTCCGCCGACCTTACAACGCTTAATTGTTGAGGTTCACAGCGCAACATTGTTTTATCATATCATAGGAGAAAAGAAAATGGAGATGTTCTTTGGTGTTTTAATATTCGCTATTGTTTGTTATCTTATCTCAGAGTTTCCGTGGTTGCTTATAATCGCAGCAGTATTGTTTGTTTGTTTTATTGTATTAATAACTATTTATGCAGCAAAGAATCCCGCTCCCGGTTCGTACGTAAATTTCTCTCCTACTACTTCAAACACACACAATATTCCTAATTACGCTAATGGAAAAATATACGATAAAAACGGAAAAGGTTTCTTTGAAGGAACATATCGCAGCGACAATATCATAGGTTACTATGAGGGCTCGGACGAAGAAGCCGCTGCCGCCGCTTGTTTGTTACTAATATATTAACCAATTCAAAGTAAAAATGGGGGATCTTTACGGTAACAGCCAAACACAAAACCGATGCAAATCTTTGCATCGGTTTTGTTATTGTCTATAAAACGAGAATAAGATCCTCGATCCTTACCGCCGCGACGACGCTTCCCTTGTAGGTTATGACCGCGCGGTCACCGTTTATCTGCGACAGGATATGAACCCTCTCGTACACAAACGACGCGAGTGAGGTACCGTTGTAAGTCTTTGCGCCTTTTTTTAGCCTCACACGGTCGCCGACAGATAACCCGACCGGAGCGCTTTCAGGCTCTGCGAGCGGTGTATATTTTAAAACATACGCGATAAAAGCGTCCATAAACCCGCAATCCTTTGCCTGTGAAAGCCTCGACCTCGCCTCGGCTTCGCTCTCAAACGTTCCTAAAACAACTCCGTACGGAGCACTCTTTTCCATCCCACGCTCTTCGAGCAAAGCCTTTACCTTCTCGCGAAAAGTGTCCATACTCTCTCCGAAACGGCGCGTCCAATGCTCAGGGTCGCTATGATTTGATCCGTATCCGCGCTCGTGCGCCTCATTATGCCCGACGATGTTTTCGACTTTAAGACCGAACCTCTCGCAGAGATATGCGCAATACTCTGCGGCAACGCCGAAGGCTTCCTTATAGTAAACCTCGTTTTCAAGCTTGTCCTCGCATATTTCGATCTGGATATACGCGGGATCGAAGTTGTAGCTGCCCTTACTTCCGTTTCCGACACCCCAAGCACAGACGTCGAGAGGCAGGATCTCGGCAACACGTATCATTTTGTCCTTGTCGTATCCGACAAACGCGTGAACGCAGACCTTTTTTCCGCCCGGCGTCGGGTTGTTCCAGTGATTTGCATGCGTATTCACGCCCACCTCGTCGGGCGCGTCCACGTATCTTTTAAGATTTGGATTGTTTGCTCCCGTCGAGTGAACGACGATGCCCTGCGGCATCATCTTCCTTCCTGCTTTGTAGCAGAGATTGTTCACGGCGTGCGCTGTAATGATTTCCATAAGCTCTCCTTTCTTTCGTTTTGGGATTTTTTCCTCACACTGCCCACCCAAACATCAGTATAGTAAAAAAGAAAGATCCTCACAGTAGCAAATGGTATTTTTTTATCGCAACTAAGAGAATTTCTTGACAACCGTCACTGCGCATGGCGATCACACTGCCGGACTTTTACATCTTATAGATCTTATCAGCCGGTACTACAAGGAGAGCTGCGTCGATATTTATCTCACAGACGGCGCACAGAAGCCCGCGCACACCGCTCTTATGAAGGCGCATCACGGGGAGCGTTTCGAGATTCCCGACAGAATTCGTTTTCATCTGACCGATCCGAGCGCAGCATACGAGGACGAGAATATCTCTACTAAATCATTATTGCAAAAAATGTCAATCGAAAAGCCGCAGAAGTCACCGGATAATGCCAAGTTGTTTGACAAAAATTACAAAACTATTGAATTCGGCAAACGATTATGTTATAATTTACAGTGAGTAAATATAAAACGATCTTCGGAGGGAGCCATGGAAGAAAACAGATCTCTTATATCGGTCATAGTACCCGTTTACAAGGCAGAGATATATCTTAACGCCTGCATAGACAGTATCCTCGCACAGACCTATAAAAATCTCGAAATAATCCTCGTTGACGACGGCTCTCCCGACGACTCGGGTAAGATCTGCGACGACTACGCCGAAAAGGACTCGCGCATAAAGGTTATCCACAAAGAAAACGGCGGCGTTTCCTCGGCAAGAAACGCCGGTCTTGACGCCGCAGTCGGAGCATATATAGCCTTTATCGACAGTGACGACACGATACACCCGAAAATGATCGAGGAGCTTTACAAAAAGCTTGTCGAGGCGGGAGCGGACATTTCAAGCTCCTCGTACGTGAGATGCTACTCACCGAGCGACAGAGTTCCCGACGAGTTCAAAAACGAAAAGATATATGAATTCTCCTGTGAGGAAGCCGTTTGCGCGCTCACTCTGCGAAAAAAATTCGGTGTTCAGATCTGGGCAAAGCTTTATCGCGCGGAAATCCTCGAAAGTGTCCGCTTTGACGGCTCTATTTCGGTTGCCGAGGATATGCTCTTTCTGACCGAGGCAATTATGAACTCGAAAAAGCTCGTATTCTTCACAAGACCGCTTTACAACTACGTCCAGCGCAGTGAGAGCATTATGCATACCGCCTTCGGGGACAAGAATATGACCTCGCACGATGCGGCTATGAAGATGATCGCCCTTGGAAATGAAAGATCTCTTTCTAAGAAGACTAGGGATCACCTTCAAGCAACCGCCATTATACTCTGCATATATACGGCGTACGAGCTTATCTCTCAAAAGGAGATAGCGAAAAAATATATCAAGACCATAAAGAAAAATATAAGAGGGCATATTTCAAAGGGAAGCCTTGCGGTCTTGCCGCGTTCAAGACGTATTCAGGCGGTACTGCTCTCTTTCAGCTACACTCTTTTCAAGCTGTTCTTCAAACTTGCCGGAACAAAAAAATCGGCTTAACACGACTTATTTTCAATTTTTAAGGAGCAGAAAATGGACAACGCGCGACCTCTCATCTCGGTAATAGTTCCGGTCTACAAGGTCGAGAATTATATTGCCGCTTGCCTTGACAGTATCCTCGCACAGACATATGAAAATCTCGAAATAATCCTCGTTGACGACGGTACGCCCGACTCCTCGGGCGAGATCTGCGACGCCTACGCCGAAAAGGACGCTCGCATAAAGGTTATCCACAAGCCAAACGGCGGGGTTTCGTCGGCAAGAAACGCCGGACTTGATATTGCCTCGGGCGAGCTTATCGGATTTGTTGACAGTGACGATACTATTCACCCGAAAATGTACGAGGAGCTCTATAAAAGCCTTGTCGAAACGGGCGCAGACCTCGTTTCCTGCTCGCTAAGCAGATGCTATACAGATCACGATGTATGCCCCGACGAGATCTCAAAGGAAGCACCTCTCCTGCTATCTGCCGAAAAGGCGCTCTGCTCTATGATGCACAGAAAGCATTTCGGCGCGCATCCGGTATGCAAGCTTTACCGCGCACAGATCCTAAGTGGCGTACGATTTGATACCGCCATCTCTATCGCAGAGGACGTTCCCTTCGTCGCACATGCTATACTGAATTCGAAAAAGATCGCGATAATCAAGGCTCGCCTGTATAACTATTTCCAGCGTCAGGGCAGTGCTATGAACTCTCTGTTTACAGAGAAAAACATGACCTCGTACGACGCCTCGGTCAGAGTGCTCGAGCTCGGCGACGCGTACAAAGTGAGCGAGGAAACGAAAAACTCGCTTCAAGCCTCTATGCTTCTCTGCTGTGTATATCAGGCATACGAGCTCGCAGCTCAGAAAAACGAGGCAAAAATATACATACCGATAATAAAGAAGAACCTAAGACGGCATATTTCGCGAAAGGCGCTTGCACCTCTCCACCGTTCAAGGCGTATTCAGGCGATACTGCTCTCTTTCAGCTTCTCGCTTTTCAAGCTGTTTTTTAAGATCGCAAAAATAAAGAACGCAGGATAAGGAGTTTTTATGGAAAGCTTAAAGCCTCTTATATCAATAATCGTGCCGGTTTACGGGGTTGAGAAATATCTCCCTGCCTGCATAGACAGTCTGATAGCTCAGACTCACGAAAACCTTGAAATAATCCTCGTCGACGACGGCTCCCCCGATAAATCGGGCGAGATCTGCGACGCCTACGCCGAAAAGGACGCTCGCGTAAAGGTTATCCACAAGCCAAACGGCGGAGTTTCGTCGGCAAGAAACGCGGGACTCGACGTTGCCTCGGGCGAGCTTATCGGCTTTGTTGACAGTGACGACACTATTTGCCCCACTATGTACGAAGAGTTATGTTCAGAGCTCTCTCGCACCGACTCTGACGTCGCAATATGCAAGATGCGAAGAGTAAAAAGCGAAAAGGACTGTGTTCCCCCCTCGGACGAAAACCTTGAGCGTATCGAGATGACTCGCGAGCAGGCGATCGCCGAAATGATAATAGTACGCGCATTCTCGGGCTCGCTCTGCAACAAGCTCTTTAAAGCGGAGCTTCTCCGCGGTGTCCGCCTTGACGAGAATATATACGCGGCAGAGGACCTGCTCTTTGCGGTCGAGGCGCTTCTTAAAGCGAAAAAGGCATACTATTTTTCAAAGGAGCTCTACTACTATTTCACCAGAGAAGGCAGTGCAACTCAGATGTCTTTCAGTGAAAAGCATATCACCTCTCACGACGTCTGCCTTAAAATAATAGATCTTTTAGAGGGCGCGGGAATTGCCGAGCCGATGAAAAAATACACCGACGCCTCTATAATCGTCTGCAACGTAATACTTCTTCGCAGACTCGAGGGTGACAGGGCGCTCCAAAAGAAATATGCAAAGATTTTCAGAAAAAATATAATGCCGCATCTTAACAAGGAGAGCTACTCGGTTCTCACAAAATCAATAAAAACGAACGTAATACCGCTTATTTTCGGCACTTCTCCCTACTTTTTCTCACTAAAAGTGCTCGAAAAGCTGAAATCGTTAAGATAATCAGGATAGGTAAAAAATATGAAAAAAACCGACTACAAAATAGATTTCGTCGTGACCTGGGTAGACGGCGGAGATCCCGTCTGGCAGGCGGACAAGGCAAAATACTCAACCGAGGGCAGTGACGCTACCGCATCGCGCTACCGCGACTGGGATCAGCTCAAATACTTTTTCCGCGCCATCGAGCAGAACGCTCCGTGGGTAAACAAGATCCATTTCGTCACCTACGGTCATCTTCCCGAGTGGCTCGACACGGCAAACCCGAAGCTGAACATCGTAAACCACAGCGATTTTATCCCCGAAGAGTTCCTACCGGTCTTTAACTCGACGGCTATCGAGGTGCATCTCCACAGAATAAAAGGTCTTGCCGAGCATTTCGTCTATTTCAATGACGACACCTATATAATGAAGCCCTGCAAGGATACCGACTTTTTCGTAAACGGACTTCCGGTAGACGAGGCGTTCTTCGTTCCCGCGATCCCTCACGAGGACGATTATTACTGTCATCATCTCTTCAACGACTATTCGGTATATACCGACTATCTTTCGGCAAAAACTCTGCTCAAAAACGCCTTTAAGTTCGTAAATTTCAAGTTCGGTTGGAACAATATTATCCAGATCCTCGCACGAAACAAATATATAAGACCTCTTCACCACGCCAAGAGCTTCCTCAAAAGCTCGTTTGAAACGATATGGAGAGATCACGAAAGATATATGCTCCGCACCGCGAGATCGCGTTTCAGAAAAGAGCTTAACAACTCGCCTCAGGTTTTCAGAGGCTATCAGATAATCACGGGAAAATTCTATCCAAAGCACAAGAGAAAATACGCGAGAGTTATCGACACCTGCGACGTCGAGCTTGCAAAAAGTGCCATAGAATCGGGAAAATTCAAGTATCTCTGCCTGAGCGACAATACTCCGACAGAGGCTTTTGAAGATGCAAAAAGGGAGATAAACGCTTCCTTTGACAAGATATTCCCAAAAAAGAGCTCGTTTGAGAAATAAACGAAAGAGAGAGAAAAAAATGCCCGAAAACAAAATAGATTTCGTCGTGACATGGGTAGACGGCAACGATCCTGTCTGGCAGGCAGACAAGGCAAAGCATCTCGGCGAGGGCGGTGACGCTCACATCAAGCGTTTTCGCGACTGGGATCAGCTTAAATATTGGTTCCGCTCTGTTGAAAAAAACGCTCCGTGGGTAAACAAGATCCATTTCATCACCTACGGTCATCTTCCCGAGTGGCTCGACACCTCAAACCCAAAGCTGAACATCGTAAATCACAGTGATTTTATTCCCGAAGAATATCTGCCCGTGTTCAACTCGACGGCGATTGAGATTCATATGCACAGAATAAAGGGGCTCTCCGAGCAGTTCGTCTATTTTAACGACGATATGTATTTGATGAAGCCCTGCTCTCCGAGCGATTTCTTCGTAAACGGACTACCTGTTGACGAAGCGTATTTCGTTCCTGCAATTCCGCACCAACAGGTGCTCTACTGCTATCACCTTTTCAACGACTATTCGATATATTCCCGCTACGTTTCGACGAAAACGATAGTAAAAAACATCTTCAAGTACGTGAATTTCAAGTTCGGAGCGTACAATCTTATCCAGCTCCTTGCAAGAAACAAGTATATAAGACCGATGCATCACGCCAAGGCTTTTCTAAAAAGCACCTTTGAAACGCTCTGGAAAAACCACGAGGATGCGATGGTCCGCACGTCAAAGTCGCGTTTTCGCCACCGTCTTAACAACTCTCCGCAGGCGTTCAGAGGCTATCAGATAATCACGGGTAATTTCTATCCGCAGAATATCACAAAGCACTCCTCGGTCGTCGACTCACGTCTTGTGGACGAGGTGAAAAACGCGATAGAATCGGGGAAATACAAGTATTTCTGTCTTAGCGACAACACCCCCGAGGAGGAGTTTGACGCGGCAAAGGAAGCTATAAACGCTTCGTTTGAAAAGGTGTACCCTGACAAAAGCTCGTTCGAAAAATAAATATTACCACTCAGGAAAGGACTGCTGACAACATGCTATCTTCTTGTCCGCTTATATCTGTAATAGTTCCCGTTTACAACGTCGAGGACTATCTCGAAAAAAGCGTTAAAAGTATTCTCGCGCAGACCTATGACAATCTTGAAATAATTCTCGTCGACGACGGCTCGACCGACTCGTCGGGCAGTCTTTGCGACGCTTATGCAGAAAAGGACTCGCGCATAAAGGTTATCCACAAAGAAAACGGCGGCGTTTCCTCGGCAAGAAACGCCGGTCTTGACGCGGCGCGCGGCGAGCTTGTCGGATTTGTCGATAGTGACGACACCGCTCTGCCGAATATGTTTGAAAGACTTCTGCAAAACATGAAGGACACAGGCTCTGATATATCGATCTGCAACATCTTCTACTGCGGTGCTCAGGAGGGGGACGGCGCAAAGGATACAGGCGAGGAAAAATTCATGACCTTCTCCGCCGAGGACGCGATCTCTGCTATGCTTATGCGAAAGCATTTCACCTCTTCGGTATACAACAAGCTTTTCAGTGCCGATCTGCTTTGCGACGTGAGATTTGAAGAGTCTATCCACATCGGAGAGGACCTGCTGTTTTGCACGAAAGCGATCGCAAAGAGCAAAAAGCTCTGCCTGCGCTCGGGACGCTATTACAACTACTACGTCAGAGCGTCGGGCGCGATGCGAAGCATCGTAGGCGAAAAGCACACGACGGTTTACACTGCGCATCTTATGATCTCGGACTATCTTCGCGAAAGAGGGCTCGGGCATCTTACAAAATTCGTTGACACGTCGATCATAATGACGAGTATGAAGCTTCTTCGCAGGATATATATCGGAAAGGATATTCAGAAGAAATACTGCAATTTCTTCAAAACCTGTCTGAAAAAGCATCTTAACAAGGAAAGCTTCGCGCTTCTGACAAAGGGCGTGAAATTCCGCGCACTCATAGTAGCTGTAAGCTGGCGCCTTTATTTCCTTATAATGAAAATCGTTAAAAACTAAGAAAAAGCTCCGAAATCGGAGCTTTTCTTTTTATTTGATCTTTGTAATATCGTAGGGCGTGGTCTGATATACGAAATAGTTGAGCCAGTTCGTATAAAGCAGATTAGCGTGGCTTCTCCACGTCGAGATCGGCTTTTTATTCGGATCGTCGTCGGGGTAGTAATTATACGGGATCGCCGTATCAAGTCCTGCCGCGCGGTCGCGCTTATATTCTTTATCAAGCGTATCGGGATCGTACTCGGAGTGTCCGGTTACGAACACCTGTCTGCCCTTCTTGGTCGCCGCAACGTAAACGCCCGCCTTTTCAGAGGACGCGAGTATTTTAAGTGCGCTCTCTTTTTCTATATCCTCTCTTGTAACCGTCGTGTAACGGCTGTGCGGAGCGTAGAAAACATCGTCAAATCCGCGCATAAGTATCGACTTTTTGCGATCGACTGTATGCTCGAACACACCAAAGAGCTTTTTATCAAGCTTTTGCTTCTTTATTCCGTAGTGGTAATAAAGCGCCGCCTGCGCGCCCCAACAAATGTGGAAGGTGCTCGTGACGTGACTCTTGCTCCATTCCATTATCTCGCAGAGCTCGTTCCAGTATTCAACCTCTTCGAATTCAAGATGCTCGACGGGTGCGCCCGTGATGATCATTCCGTCGTATTTTTCATCTTTCACCTGATCAAAGGTCTTGTAAAAGGTGAGCAGATGATCGTACGAGGTGTTTTTTGATACGTGTGTGCTCGTATGCATAAATTCAAGCTCGACTTGAAGCGGCGTGTTTCCGAGAATTCGCGCAAGCTGAGTTTCGGTCACGATCTTCGTCGGCATAAGATTTAAAACGAGGATTTTCAACGGACGTATGTCCTGTGTTATAGCTCTCGTTTCGGTTATAGCGAATATGTTTTCGCTGAGCAGAGTCGCCGTTGCAGGCAACTCGTTCGGTATCTTAATCGGCATTTTTGTATTGGAACCCTTTTGAGAAAAAGGGTTCCTTACCTCCTAAAAACTTTCCCCGAAAACCTTTTTGTAAAAAGGTTTTCAGACTTTCCAAAAACTTTTATTAAAAGAGTTTAACTGTATCGACCTTATATCTGACTGAGCGCCTGCTCGATATCCTCGATAATATCCTCGACGTTCTCGATACCAACCGAGAAGCGCACAAGCTCGGGACCGATGCCCGCCGCGACGAGCTGCTCGTCGGTGAGCTGACGGTGAGTCGTGCTCGCGGGGTGAAGAACAGAGGTGCGCGCGTCCGCAACGTGAACGACTATCGCCGCGAGCCTCAGCGAGTTCATAAACTTCATAGCCGCCTCGCGTCCGCCCTCGATACCGAAGGAAATAACGCCGGACGCTCCCTTGGGCAGATATTTTTCTGCCATAGCGTACTGCGAGTCGCCTTCAAGCTTCGGATAGCTTACCCAGGTGATCTTGTCGTGAGTGCTCAGATATTTTGCCACCGCAAGCGCGTTTTCCGAGTGACGCTCGATACGCAGCGCAAGCGATTCAAGTCCGAGATTGATAATGAACGCCGACATCGGTGACGGAGTCGTTCCGAGGTCGCGCATAAGCTGGCAACAAGCCTTGGTAATGTACGCCGATTTTCCGAACGATGCGGTATAGACAACGCCGTGATAGGAGTCGTCAGGCTCGGTGAGCTCGGGGAATTTGCCCGATTTCTCCCAGTCAAAATTACCGCTGTCAACGATAACTCCGCCGACGGTCGAGGCGTGTCCGTCCATATATTTGGTAGTCGAATGTATAACGATATCCGCGCCGTATTCGATAGGACGGCAGAGGACGGGAGTTGCAAAGGTGTTATCCACGATAAGCGGAATACTGTGTCTGTGAGCAAGCGCGGCGTATCTTTCAATATCAAGAACGGTGAGCGCAGGATTTGCGATCGTTTCACCGAAAACAAGTCTTGTGTTGTCGTCGATAAGCGCTTCGATCTCCTTGTCGCTCATATCGGGAGTAACAAATCTCGTTTCAATTCCCATACGCTTCATAGTGACCGCGAAAAGGTTGGTCGTTCCGCCGTATATCGAGGAGAGCGAGATAATGTTCTGCCCTGCCGATGCGATATTGAACACCGAAATAAGGCTTGCCGCCTGTCCCGAAGAGGTAAGCATCGCGCCGACACCGCCTTCAAGCGAGGCTATCTTGGACGCGACCGCCGAAAGAGTCGGATTGGAAATTCTCGAATACATATCTCCGGGTGCTTTGAGGTCAAAAAGATCTCCGAGGTGCTCTGCGCTGTCGTATTTATAGGTCGTGCTCTGATATATCGGAAGAACTCTCGGCTCGGAGTTTTTCGGCGAGTAGCCCTCCTGTATGCACTTCGTTTCTATTCTGTAATTTTTGCTCATTTTAAAACATCTCCTTTTGCAAAAACCTGCTTTATGTCTTGTTTTTCTTATTTTTTCTGTTGCTTATGAGTAAAATTATTATTCCGATGACCGATGCAAGTGCGCAGAAGGATGCCGCCGCGATTATGATTATCACCGTAGTTTCGGGGATTTTTTCGGTCTGTCCGTCGTCGGTAGCAGGGCCTTCGGTCACAGGCGGTCCGAGCGGATCGCCATCTCCCTCGTCCTCTCCCGTACCGAAAACGAATTCGGGAATTTCGCCGTTATATTCGGGAAGCATTACGACGGTGACGGTATATTCGGTACGCTCGCCGTTTTCTGCAACACAGAAGAGCGTTATGACGGCTCTGTCATTTTCAATAATATGCGGCTCGTCGGAGCTAAACTCCCTCGCCTTTTGACTGCTTGCAGTACAGGTGAAGCTTACCGACTCGGTACTGCTTGACACGTAAAGTATGTAATCGGTCTTGTCAGAGGAAAAGCTTGGAGAGAGAATTCCAAACGATGGGATCACCTCACCGAGCGTCGAATCGTTATCCTCAACGTAGGTGGGATCCTCCTGCCTTGTTACGGTAACGGTATAGACCGTAATTTCGCCGTTTTCGGCACTTACGGTAATCTTTACGGTGTTTTCTCCGACCGAAAGCTCTGTCCCTTCGATAGTAAAGCTCGCAAGAGCTCCCGTTGTTTCAACTGCCAGATCAATAGTTGTGACCGAAAAATCGACGACCGCACTATATTCGGTCACGCTCGGATCGAACTCGGGATCGAGAATTACACCCTGCGCCGAGAGTGATTTGAGTGTCGAGTCTGTTTCGAGAAGCTCTGCCGTAAAGGTCGCGCTGTAAGTAGCATCCCCCTCAACGGTAGTAACGACCTCGGGGCTCCAACCGTTAAAGGTGTACTTGTTTACGCCGTCCGGTGCTCTGGTAGGATCCTCGGGAAGAACTACGCTCTCGCCGAGAAAATATTTCTGCTCGGAGATAACCCCGCTTCCGTCCTCTGACAGGAACTTGACGGTGTATTTGTTTTTTATCTCGATCTTAGCCTTGTCGTTTTCAAACGGGCTTTTTATAACGCCCTTGCTGTTATTTGCCTCGATATGCGACACCGTGACCTCGGTTACCGCGTCCGACTCGGAAATTGCGGTAAAGTTGAGCCTGACCAGCTCTCCGCTTGCCGTCGATCCGGGGCTTGACGTATCCGTCCAGAGCGAATTTATCCATCTGAGCGTATAGGGTGAGCCTATATCGGGCGAGGGCGGAGTGTAGCCTTCGAGCAGTCCGAGATCCTCGATCGAATTGAGTCTGAGCAGGCTTTCGTCGTATCCGACGTTAAAGCGCAGAGAAATAATTCCCGGATTGTTTTTAAGCGAGATCACGACAGAAAAGCTGCCGCCGCGCTCGACCGTCTGATCGGCAAGCTCATACGAGGGCTTATCGGTGGCGGCACAGACAAATATTGCCGTTGCCGACAGGAGCGAGATCGCTATAATAAAAGTAATTATACTGAGTATTTTTTTCATTTTCTTCAATTTATTCAGCCTTTCGGAAAAAGGTTGGCATAAATACATTTATACCTACACATTATATAATTTTATCACATATAAGCTCTCTTGTCAATTGTTAAGTTGTGGACATTCGGTAAAATTTACTGCCCAAAAGAGCGTTTATGCACCAAATACAAAACAAAACGGCAGATCTCTCTGCCGTTTTTCCTTATTTCTCGCCTTTTGGCTTTTCCGAGGGCGAAAGACCGACCGCCTCGTCGACCGGCATGGAGAACGCTATTCCCTGTCCGGGTGTGTTGAGCCCTACCGCGCGGTAGAGCGCGTGCAGTATGTCGTTCTTTATCTCGGTGGGAACGAGGATCATAACGATCTCCTTTTCGGGTTGAACGGTTATCTCGAAAAGCTTTTCCGCCTCCTTGTTTGCCGTTCCTCTCGCGTGAATGACCGTACCTCCGCGCGCTCCGAACTGCTTTGCCGCATCCATTACCGCGTCAGAAAATCCTGCGTTTACTATACAAAATATAACTTCATGCTTAAATTTCATATCACATAGTCCCCTCTTTCACTTTATCCCTGAATGTTTGCAAGGAACTGATAGATGCGCGCGCCTATCGTTCCTGACATCGGAACGGTATAGGCAATCCCCTTGCCGTTCTTGATGGTACTGAACTTTTCTTCGAGTGCGCTGAGAGCTGCGTGCGCTTTTTCCTCGTTCACGACACTGATTATCACGCTTTTTTCGTTATCCGAGAGTCCGAGCAGACCGAGCGTTTCGCTGCTTGCCGTTCCGCTCGCCGCGAGCGTGAGCTGCATATTGACCTCGAAGGATTGAAGAAAATCGGCGTAAAATTCGGCTTTTTTTCTGTTTACCACCGTAAAGAGCAGAAGGAGCTTCCTCGGAGCTGCGAACTCTTCACTTTTAGTTGCCTGTGCGGCTTGACTTTTTCTTGCCATTTTCGCTCCTCCTTACATAAAACTGATTATCTGCTCGTCGTCTGCGGCGAGAATTCTCTTCATCGCTATACGGCGCTGGATATTACGCTTGAATATTGCTCTGAAACCGAGTATCTGTATCGTGATAAGCGGAGTCATCGCGACCATCGCGACGATACCGAAGGCACAGCTCATTATTGCGCTCTCACCTTGAAGTGCGGCACACGCGCCGATCGAAAGCGGCAGGATAAATCCCGAGGTAAGCGGACCGCTTGCGACTCCACCCGAGTCAAACGCGATAGCGGTGTAGATACCGGGCACGAAGAACGAGAGTCCGAGAGATATAAAATATCCGGGAATTATGTAATAAAGAATGTTGAAATCAAATATTATTCTGAGCATCGAGAGTCCGATCGAAATTCCGACACCGACCGAAAGAGCGATCATCATAGACTTGCGGCTTACAGTTCCGTCGGTAATGTCGTCGACCTGCTTATTAAGCACGTGGACGGCAGGCTCTGCAAGAACGACCACCATTCCGAGAACAAATCCGAACACGGTGAGAAGCAGACTGTTTTCGGCAAGCGAGCTTCCGATCTTAAAGCCGATGGGCATAAATCCTACCGAAACTGCGGTCAAAAAGATGACGAGTCCGAGGAATGTATATATAATTCCGACACCTATTCGGATAAGCGTCTTTTTCGGGAGCTTCAAGCAGAATATCTGCAAAACTATGAAAAAAGCCACGATAAGTCCGAGCGCGAGAATAACCTCGCCTACGGTATGAAAGATCGTTTCGAAAAGTGCACCGCCAAGCCTGTCGGCAACGTCGTAATTATCCATTTTGTAGTCGATATTTCCGTTTACCGTGACGCCGAGTATCATAACGGCAAGTATCGGTCCGACCGAGCACATAGCGATAAGACCGAAGCTGTTTTCTCCGACGTCTTTACCGCCGAGGGTTGCCGCGATACCAACACCGAGCGCCATTATAAAGGGAACGGTGATCGGACCTGTGGTAACTCCGCCCGAGTCAAACGCGAGCGCGAGGAAGGACTCGTTTCCGTTGAGAATAACGACTGCGGACACCGCAAAAAGCAACATATAGAAGAAAAGAAGCATCTGCGATAGCGACTTTTTAAATACTATTTTGAGCACCGAGAGCAGAAGAAAAATTCCAACTCCGACTCCGACCGAGAGAATAAGCACTTTGCCGTTTATTACGTTCTTTACCTGCTCTGCGAGAACCGAAAGGTCGGGCTCGGCTACCGTTATAAGAAGTCCCATAAGGAAACAGACCGACAAAAGAAGTCCGACACTACGGGATTTTGTAAGTCCGGCTCCGATATGCTCTCCCATAGGAGTCATAGCGAGATCGGCTCCAAGACTGAAAAGCCCGATACCGAGGATAAGAAAGACCGAGGACAAAAGAAAAACGACAAGCTCGGTCGTTGTAAGATTTACAAGCGGCGTGAGATTTAAAAGAATTACTATCGCCGTTACGGGAAGCACCGACGTCGTCGCTTCTTTGATCTTTTTAAGTAATATATTTCCCAAGGCTCTGACAAACTCTCCCTTTCGATTTTATTTTTACTATCTATATTATTCTAACACACTCTTTCATATCCGTCAAGGCGATTTTGTAAATAATTTAAAGGTCCGAGATTTTATAAAACCCGACGGCATAAAATCCGTCGGGTTTTCTGTTTATTCTTTAAATACAAGCTTTTCAATAGCGTATCCGACTCCGCCCTCGTCGCAGGGGATAGAAACGAAATCCACAACCCTTTTGACCTCGTCAATAGCGTTACCGACCGCCACCGAAATTCCTGCCGCAGAGAGCATATCGAGATCGTTCGCGCTATCTCCCATCGCGATCACGTTTTCTCTCTTCATTTTGAGCGTATCTCTTACGAAATTCATTCCGCTCGCTTTCGTATAGCCGCGTATCGCTATCTCGGAGTATCTCGGGTGGTTGACTACTGTAAAATCATCTCCAAGCCGATCTATCTCGTCCTGAGATACGGTGCGAAGGAAGGTGATCTTGTTCACTCTTATATCGGGAAAGCGCGCCTTCATATCCTCAAACGAGAATATCTCGTTTTCCTTCGGAATACGCGAGTCGAGTCCGTGGATAGAAACGGTACAGTCGTCGCCTTCAAGCACCATCTTTTCCGGGCTTTCTCCGAAAAACCCGATCAGAAATTCGAGCTGTGCCTCAGACATACATTTCGAAAAGACCACTTTTCCGTCGATCTCAATATATGTACCGATGCCGCAAACAAGACCGTCCGGCTTTATCTTCTCTAACAGATCGTCCGAAATGATACTGCGCGATCTGCCCGTGTTTATATATACCTTGTGACCGTTTTCTCTTGCTCTGGCAAGAGCCGACAGAGTCCGCTCGTGTATTTTGCCTCTGCTCAAAAGAGTTTCGTCAATATCGAGAAAAATAAGATATTTCATAAAAAACGCCCCTTGTTAGAAAATTCCTTCTCAGCTTTTTGCAAGCAGTCCGTCCACGAACTGCTTTGCCGCTCTTGCAGAGCGTCCGCCTCTGCCGAGAGCATACTGCTCTGCGAGCATATCAAGCTCGTCCTGTGCGACGTCAAGTCCTGCCTCTGCGGCAAGATGGCGCACTATGTCAAGATAAGTCTGTTTATCCGGACGGTTGAAGGTGACGTGTATTCCGAAGCGCTCGGAAAGAGATACCATTTCCTGCATCGTATCGTTTCTGTGCACGTCGTCGCCCTCGCGGTCAGAGAATTTTTCCTTTACGATATGGCGGCGATTGCTCGTGGCGTATATGACCACGTTCTGCGATTTTGCAGACACCGAGCCTTCAAGCACCGCTTTGAGCGCACTGTAATTATCGTCGTCCTTCTGGAAGGAAAGATCATCTATAAAAAGTATGAATTTGAGCGGGTTTTCGCTAAGCTCGCCGAGAAGTCCGGCGATACTGCAAAGCTGATCCTTGCGGACCTCGACTATGCGGAGTCCCTCGGTATAAAGCTCGTTTACTACCGCCTTAACGGTAGAAGATTTACCTGTTCCGGCATCTCCCGTCAGAAGAATGTTCGCCGCAGGCTTTCCGCTAAGCAGGGCTCGTGTATTGTCGAGAATGATCTTCTGCTCTCTCTCGTAATCGACGAGCGCGGAAAGTCTTGTCCGATCCGGACTGTGCACCGGAACTATCTGAGCGTCCGCACCGAGATAGAACATTCTGTATTTTGCATAAATGCCGTATCCCCATTTGCCGATATTATTTACTCTGTTTGCAAATTCCGCCGCAAGATCGGTCTTTTCCGAAACAAATCCGGGAAGAAAGCCCTTGTAGCCGAGCGCTTCTCCGAGCTCTTCGGGAGTAAGATCGCAGAGCGCCTGCAAGGTATCTATCTCCTGCCTTGTCGCCTGAGCAATATGCTCGGGAACGCTTCCCGAGGCACCGACGAGTCTTACGTAAACATTCTCGCTGTCAAGGCAAAGTCCCCTGACGTATGCGCTCAGATATCCGCCGTTGGCTTTATAGAGCGTCGTGACAAAGCTCGCATAGTTATCGGTGTTATACTCTCTGAGATATTTTCTGAGCGCGCAGATCACGCCGTCGTCAAGAAGATCTCTGAACACCGCAAGCGAGTTCAGTCTTATTTTGAGTTCGTTAAGTTCCATATTTTCAGTCGAGAATAGCTCCGTACGCGCCGCCCGAAACAAGCTTCGCGTAGCGTTTGAGGTATCCCGTAAGCTCCTTGGTTTTGGGTGTGAAATTCTTCATTCTTTCGGCAATTACCGCGTCATCGACTTTAAGCTCGATCTTGTTTTCAGGGATATTTATACTGATTATATCTCCGTCCTCAACGATACCGATAATTCCGCCGCTTGCCGCCTCGGGCGTGATGTGTCCGACACACGCGCCTCTGGTCGCGCCGCTGAAACGTCCGTCGGTGATGAGCGCAACGCTCTCTCCGAGTCCCATTCCCATAATTGCAGAGGTAGGGTTGAGCATTTCTCTCATTCCCGGTCCGCCCTTGGGACCTTCATAACGGATAACGACGATGTCGCCTGCCTTGATCTTTCCTGCATCAATAGCCGCCTGAGCGTCCTCCTCGCAGTCGAAAACCTTTGCAGGGCCCTCGTGTACGAGCATCTTTTCGGATACCGCCGAGCGTTTTACAACGCTTCCCTCGGGCGCAAGATTTCCTTTAAGAACGGCAATTCCGCCGGTCTGGCTGTACGGATTTTCAATAGGACGTATAACCTCGGGATTTCTGTTTATACAGTTCTTTATATTCTCGCCGACAGTCTTGCCGGTGACCGTCATGCAGTCCTCGTTTATAAGACCGCGCTTTGAAAGCTCGTTCATAACGGCGTAAACTCCGCCTGCCTCGTCGAGATCCTCCATAAAGGTCGGGCCTGCGGGAGCAAGGTGACAGAGATTGGGGGTAGCCGCGCTTATATCGTTTGCAATATCAAGGTCGATGTCGCAGCCGCATTCGTGCGCGATCGCAGGAAGATGGAGCATACTGTTGGTCGAGCAACCGAGCGCCATATCGACTCTGAGCGCGTTCATTATAGCGTCCTTTGTCATAATATCGCGCGGACGGATATTCCTTCTGAGCATCTCCATTACCGCCATTCCCGCGTGCTTTGCAAGCTCTATTCTCGAAGAATATACCGCAGGTATCGTGCCGTTTCCGCGAAGTCCCATTCCGAGAACCTCGGTCAGACAGTTCATAGAGTTTGCCGTATACATACCCGAGCAGGAGCCGCAGGTCGGGCAGGTCTTACACTCAAATTCGCAGAGCTTGTCCTCGTCGATCTTACCTGCATTGAAGCTTCCGACCGCCTCGAACATACTCGAAAGACTCGTCTTTTTGCCGCCGACGCGTCCTGCGAGCATCGGTCCGCCGCTTACGAAAACGGTCGGGATATTGAGTCTTGCCGCCGCCATAAGCAGACCGGGAACGTTCTTGTCGCAGTTCGGTACCATGACCAGCGCATCAAATCCGTGCGCTTTTGCCATAGCCTCGGTCGAGTCGGCAATAAGATCCCTTGTAACGAGCGAGTATTTCATACCCTCGTGTCCCATAGCAATTCCGTCGCATACTGCGATCGCAGGGAAAACGATAGGCGTTCCGCCTGCCATAGCTACGCCGATACGTACCGCATCAACTATCTTGTCAAGATTTACATGACCGGGAACGATCTCGTTGTACGAGCTTACAATTCCGATCATCGGTCTGTCCATTTCTTCGGGCGTAAGACCGAGCGCGTGATAAAGCGACCTGTGCGGCGCATTCGACGTTCCTTTTACGATATTTTCCATATTGTGTCGGAACCTTTTTAATAAAAAGGTTCCATACCTCCCAAAACATTTTTTTGAAAACCCTTTTTGGAAAAAGGGTTTTCAGACTTTCCCAAAAACTTTACTAAAAATAATAGTAAACTATTTAACAATTCCATTTTGCGAAGCAAAATGTACCTTAACTTTGCACTTTGCACTTTGCACTTTTAACTCATTAAGCATTCTTCCCGAAGCCAAAAGCGGCTTCGGGAAGAGCTAAAATCAGTTGTTGATGAATTTCTCTTCGTCTGCCCAGCTGTAAAGCTTACGAATATCCTCGCCGACGATCTCGGAGGGGTGCTCGGAAGCTATTTTGCGCATAGCGTTGAAGTGTACCTGAGAGCCTGCATCAGACATATCGAGCAGGAAGTCCTTTGCAAAGGTTCCGTCCTGAATGTCGGAGAGGATCTTCTTCATAGTCTTCTTGGTTTCCTCGGTAATGATCTTCGGGCCGGTGATGTAGTCGCCGTACTCTGCGGTGTTCGAGATCGAATATCTCATTCCTGCAAAGCCGCTCTGATAAATAAGGTCAACAATGAGCTTCATTTCGTGGATACACTCAAAGTACGGGTTTCTCGGATCGTATCCCGCCTCAACGAGAGTTTCGTAGCCCGCCTGCATAAGCGCGCAAACGCCGCCGCAGAGAACTGCCTGCTCACCGAAAAGGTCGGTTTCGGTTTCGGTGCGGAAGGTCGTTTCAAGAACACCTGCTCTTGCTCCGCCGATTCCGAGCGCATAAGCAAGTCCGAGCTCGAGCGCATCGCCGGTAGCGTTCTGCTCAACCGCGATAAGACAGGGAACACCCTTGCCTACCTGATACTCACTTCTTACAGTGTGTCCGGGGCCCTTGGGAGCGATCATAATTACGTTTACGTTCTTCGGGGGCTTGATGCAACCGAAGTGAATGTTAAATCCGTGTGCGAACGCGAGAGTCTTGCCCTCGGTGAGGTTAGGCTCGATAGACTCCTTGTAGAGCTTTGCCTGCTTCTCGTCGTTGATAAGGATCATAATAATATCTGCCGCCTTAGCCGCCTCTGCCGAGGTCATAACGGTCAGTCCCTGAGCCTCTGCCTTTGCCCAGCTCTTCGAGCCCTCGTAAAGTCCTACTATAACGTTTACGCCGCTGTCTTTAAGGTTGAGCGCGTGCGCGTGTCCCTGCGAGCCGTATCCGATTATTGCGACCGTCTTGCCCGAAAGCTTTTGAAGATCGCAGTCCTGCTGATAAAATATTCTTGCCATGATTAGTTACCTCTCAATATTCATATTAATCATATTAAAATTAAAATCATATTTCCTCGCGGATCGTCTTGTTTCCGCGTTCAAGTGAAACGATGCCCGTGCGGCAGATTTCAAGGATCTTGTAATCGCGCATAAGATTTATAAAATCATTTATTCGGCGACTGTCGCCCGTCACCTGTATCATCATCGCTTCCTTGGTGTAATCGACGATCTTCGCGTCAAACGCGTCTGCCGCCGAGCGGATCTCCTCTCTCGTTTCGGGAGAGTTCTCCATTTTGATAAGCAGAAGCTCGCTGCTTACCGCATTTTCGGTGTCAAGCTCCTTGATCGAGCATGCCTCGGGAATCTTGTAAAGCTGCTCAACAAGCTGCTTTTTGCTTGCCGCATCGCCGTCGAATATCACCGTGATTCGGGAATAGTCGGGAGATTCGGTTTCGCTTACCGTAAGCGCGTCAATATTGAAGCGGCGGCGACGGAACATACTCGTCACCTTATTAAGTACACCGAATTTGTTCTGAACGAGAACGGCTACCGTGTATTTGTTCACTTGTCGTCACCCACCTTTACTATTATGTCGTCCATCGAGCCGCCCGGAGGAAGCATCGGAAGAACGAATTCGTCCTTATCTATCTTGCAGTCGATAACGTAAGGTCCTTTTTCACCGAAGGCACGTCCGAGAGCTTCGTCAAGCGCTTCTACGCTCGAAACTGCCTCGCCCTTCGCACCAAATGCCTGGGCAAGCTTTACGAAATCGGTTTTTCTGTCAAGCACCGTGTTAGAATAATGCTTGTCAAAGAAGAGCGTCTGCCACTGACGTACCATTCCGAGCACGCCGTTGTTCAGTACCAGTATGACGACCGGGATCTCGTACGAAACGGCAGTCGCGAGCTCGTTTAAGTTCATACCGAAGCTTCCGTCGCCTGTGACGAGAACGCTTCTCTCGCCCGTTCCGTATGCCGCGCCGATTGCCGCACCCAGACCGAATCCCATAGTTCCGAGTCCGCCGCTCGAAATAAATCTGCGGCTTCTCTTGAAGTTAAGGCTCTGTGCCGACCACATCTGATGCTGTCCGACGTCTGTTGCAACCGGAGTGTTCTCTCCGAGATGCTTGTTAAGAGTGAGGATAGCCGCGCGAGGGGTGAGCCCTTCCCTGTTATCAAGATAATTTTCTTCATCAAGGCGAAGCTTTGCAATAGTGCTCTGCCACTTCGGGCGCTTTACCTCTTTTATGAGAGGAAGCAGCTTTTGAAGCGTGAGCTTCACGTCTGCGCGAAGTCCGCATACTGCATTTACGTTCTTGGAAAGCTCGGAGCCGTCAACGTCAATATGAACTATCTTCGCCTTCGTCGCAAACTTTGCACGGTTTCCGGTAACTCTGTCGTTAAATCTTACGCCGAGCGAGATGATGCAGTCTGCTTTGTGCATAGCCACAGACGATGCATAGTGTCCGTGCATTCCCTGCATACCGAGAAATCTCGGGTGATCTGTGGGAATACCCGATATTCCCATCATCGAGCAACCGATAGGAGCGTCGATAAGCTCTGCAAGAGCGAGCATCTCGTCCTGTGCCTGCGCCGAGATTATACCGCCGCCGAAATAAATGAACGGCTTTTCGGCAGAGTTTATACATTCTGCCGCCTGCTCTATTCTTATATCCTTTGCCGCACTCTTTTCGTCTGCCTTTGCCGCAGGCATAGGCTGGTATTCGCATTTTGCTATCTGAACGTCCTTGGGAACGTCTACAAGAACAGGTCCCGGTCTGCCCGACATAGCAACTCTGAACGCCTCTCTTATCGTATCGGCAAGCTCCTCAACAGAGCCGACACAGTAGTTCTGCTTGGTTATCGGAAGAGTAACACCGGTAATATCTACCTCCTGAAAGCTATCCGTTCCGATCTGCGAGGTGAACACGTTTCCGGTGATCGCCACCATCGGTACCGAGTCAAGCATAGCGGTCGCAATACCGGTAACGAGGTTGGTCGCGCCCGGTCCGGAGGTCGAAATTACAACTCCCGGTCTGCCGGTAGCTCTCGCATAACCGTCCGCCGCGTGCGAAGCTCCCTGCTCGTGTGCGGTAAGCACGTGTTTTATCTCGGAGGAATATTTATAAAGCGAATCGTAGACGTGAATTATCTGACCGCCCGGATAACCGAAAACGGTTTCGCATCCCTGCTCTATCAGGGTACGAACGATTATATCTGCGCCCGAAAGTTTCATTTTATCACCTTTTTACTAAACAAGATATTAAATACATTAGTAATAAATAATTATATCATCTGTTTTTCCCTATGTCAAGCATTTTTTCAAATTTCCGCCGTTTATCACTAAAAAGGACGAAGAAATTTCTTTCTCCGTCCTCTTTTTCAGTCTATCGACATATCAAGTCTAAATCGCATTATCTTTCTGAGTGTGTTCTTCGGGAATTCCTCGTCACGAATTTTCAAAACCCCGATCTTCTTGTAGGGAACGGCGTTTCTGTTGTAGTCGTCAATATAGGGCTTGAGATGCGCTCTCATATCGGTAATGCCGTTTTTCTCCATATATTCCTTGTCGGGATATATCTCGGCAACGATCGCGTTGTGCTCCATTCCGCGGCGGCTCTGACCTTCGTAAACGATAATATCAATAACGCCGGGCGTTGCGACGAGCTCGTTTTCGATCTCCTCGGGGTAAACGTTCTTGCCGTTCGAGAGAATTATCAGGTTCTTTTTACGTCCTGTTATGTAAAGCACGTTGTTTTCATCGAGCTTTCCGTAGTCACCGGTCTTGAAATATCCGTCGGGAGTGATGGCATCGGCGGTCGCTTCCTCGTCCTTGTAATACCCGAGCATTACGTTCGGGCCCTTTACCCAGATCTCGCCCTCGCCGTCCTCGTTCGGCTCGTTTATGACGACCTTGTCGATGTCAATAACGTTTCCGACACTTCCCGGAACGACGTTCAGGCTTCTGTTGACCGCGATGATCGGCGCACATTCGGTAATTCCGTAGCCGTTGAGCGTAGAAATTCCAATGGCTTCAAAAAACGCGAGAATATCGGGATTTATCGGTGCTCCGCCCGAGATGATCGTCTTGACCTCTCCGCCGAAAGCCGCGCGGACTGCGCCAAAAAGCTTCTTTCTGACGTCAATTCCGACCTTACGGAGTCCGTTTGACACCTTTATCATATTGAAAATGAGCTTTTCCTTGCCCTGCTCCTTGACGTTTGCCATTATCTTGCGGTAGAAGGTTTCGAGATAGAGCGGAACGAGAACAAGGTGTCCGGGTGCCTGCTCTTTCAGTTCTCTCTGAACGTAGCGAAGCCCTGCCGAAATATACACCTCGGCGCCTATCATCATATGTCCGATAAGCATTACCGACGATCCGTAGGTGTGATGGGGAGGAAGCACGCCCACCGTCTTATCCGAGAAATCAATATAAGGAATTATATCCGAGAGGTCGGAGAGCACGTTGCTTTGAGAGAGCATAACTCCCTTTCCCTTGCCGGTCGTTCCCGAGGTAAACACGAGAAGCGACATCTTTTTTGAGTCTATCTCTGCGTTAAAATAAGCGTCGGACGATTTTGCGAATTTTGTCTTGCCCGACTCAACGAGCGCGCTCAGCGTGTTTTCTTCCTTCTTCGCGTTAAGATATACAGCCGATGAAAGCCCGTTCTGCTCGCAAACGAGCGCCGCCTTGTCGGCAATATCCTCGTCGGCAAACAGGAAGGATACGTCCGCTCTTGCCGCAGTGTCGGCAAGGTCCCGCGCGTGCCAGTCACGGTCGAGAGGAACGAGAACTCCGCCTATTGCGAGCGTGGCATAATAGGTGAGCGCCCACTGATAAGAGAATTTTCCGATAAGAACGCAGTGCTTACCCGCGCATCCCATTTCGAGCATCTCGGTAGCAAGTGCGCGAACATCGTCGCGAAGCTGCTTGAAGCTTACTTTTTTAACGTCGCCCTTGGCGTCAGGACGGAAGGAGAAGAGCGTCTTGTCGCCGTAAAAGTCCGCCGACCATTCGACGAGCGCGCGAACGTTCTTGAACTCTCTTTTTTTGTGTAAAACGTGATTTTTCATAGTTGTTCCTTTCTTGCAAAGGGCTCTGCCCTCAACGCCGCTTGCGGCGTTTTTACCCCAACCAAAAAACTTTTTGAAAAAAGTTTTTTGAATTTTCAAAAACTTTGATAAAACGTCCTTATCATAGGAGCAAAGGCATTATAACACGAAATTGTTGATTTGTCAAGAATTTTTGCAAAAAAAGAGAAGCCGAAGCTTCTCCTTATGATTTTGTGGGGTGGTGTTACCACTTTTTATCCTCGTACGGTGTATCTTCTACGCCGTTAGCTTGGAGCTTTTTGACCATTCGGTCAAGTCTGCCTTTCCACATCTTTTTAAACCAGCTTGTCTTTCCGAACCATTTTACGAGAGTCGGGCTGATTGCATAGTATGTACGAATGAAAAGTCTGCCGTACCAGCTCTCGGCAAGGGTGTAGTCGCGGAAGCGGCGTAGCCAAGATCGAGGTCGGACAAAGGCATCTTTATCCCGACGAGATCATTCTTATAAAAGAAATTCTCGGTGTGATCTACGAGGAGATTTTTGACATAAATTAAAACGCCACGGAAAAATCCGTGACGTTTTTCTTTTTACAGTGTTTGCAAGGCAAATTTCGTGCATCGGGATAAATCGCGCAAATGCGCGATAACGGGGCGTCGTAGGCGCCGCCCCCTACCGTCATAATTTCAATTTCGTTCGCGGTTAACAATTCGCTTTGCGAAGCAAAGCTTCCTTAACTTTGCACTTTGAACTTTGCACTTTGCACTTTGAACTCAGTCCTCCGTCGGGCCATTTATCACGAGAATATCGTCGCCGCCCTTTTCGTCCTTAACGAACTCGGCGTAGTCAACGCGCACCTTTCTCGGCTTGAACTGCTCGGGCGAGAAATGGCTATGATAAGCGCACACCCACTTGTTTTCCTCTATCTGTGCGAAGCTATGATGTCCGACTCCGACTACGTTTTCAGTTCTGCTGAGTATCGGATTGCCCTCGTATTTCTTGAACGGGCCCATCGGAGAGTCCGAAACGGCATATCCGATAGCATAATACGGGCTTCTGGTATGGTTTGACGAATAGGTCAGATAGTAAAGTCCGTTATGCTTTATGACGAACGGGCCTTCGGCAACGCGGCAGTCGTAGGTTTCCCACTCCTGATCGCCTGCAACGATAAGAAGCTGCTCGTTTTCCTCGTCAATGCTCATAAGGTCGTCCGACATCTTCGCCGCGTAGATCTTGTTTCCGCCGCCAAGGCGAACATAGTAAAGATATGTCGTTCCGTCGTCGTCAACGAGAAAATGTCCGTCGATGGCGCGGGCCTCAATAAGCCATTTCTTTTCGCTCTGCTTGAACGGTCCGAGCGGAGAGTCCGAAACGGCAATTCCGAGATGCTCCTCTGCGGTATATACCATATAAAATTTGCCGTCACGAACGGTCATTTCGGGCGCCCAGAAGCACTTATCTCCCTTGACGTCGTCGCAGTGAAGAGCATAACCCTTGCACTCCCAGTTTTCAAGATCCTCCGAAACGTAAACCTTATAGCCGTCGGTTGCGCTGTCGGTAAGACTATTCAGAGGTGCGTCGGGCGTCTGTGTCGTGGGATAAACGTAATATTTACCTTCCCAATAAAGAATGTAGGGATCTGCGCCGAGAAAGAGCGGATTTTTCATAGTCGTATCCTTCCAAAAGTTAATATGAATGTATTTTACCAATATTTTTCCTGATTGTCAAGTCAAAAACCCACAAAACTACCGTTTCGTGGGCTTTTATTTTAAAGTTTTGAAAGTTCCTGCGAGTCCTGATAAAGCTTATAGAAAAAGTAGATCGAAACCGGCCAACAGAGGAACACCCATACTATTGCCCACACGAGATGACCGTTTCTTTTCTTTTCGAGCTCCTTTTTGCGCGCCGAGGTTGCATCATAGGAGAACGGACTACTGTAAGATCTGTTATAGGATCCGCCATAAGAGCCGCTCTGATTTTGTGCCGTCAGATCTATCTCGCTTGCGCAGAGCGCACAGTAGCATTTTCCGCCTCTGACGACGTTGCCCTCGCGGTTTTTGCAGATCGGACACTCGGCGTTAACAACGACACTGTCGCTTTTCGGCGCTCCGTCGGGTGCGGTCATATCTATTTCGCTTCCGCAGGACGCGCAAAAATATTTGCCGTCCCTCCACACATTTTCTCCCGAAAAGGAGCAGCTTTTACATTTTTTATTCATACTTCGGTTCGTTCCTTTTTATCAGATGTTTTGAAGTTTAGTGTTTATCTCGTTAAGAGAACGTCTTGATTTATCTATCTCACTTTCGATCGAATCGAGCTGAGCGCTGAGTCCTGCAAGCTCTTTTTTTGTATCGGGGATACGGCCCTTTTTGTACTTATTCAGCACGACTATCGCGTATATAAAGCTGAAAAGTCCGTAGGTAAAGAAGTTAAGTATCGTAAGCGCTCCCGATTTTTTATCCGCTTTGGCAAGCTTTGCGCCAAACACAAAATACATTATAGCGCCCACAAAGAGAAAAATAACGCTCGCGACTGCCGGATCTCCGGGAGTTTCGCCTATTTTTACAAATACAGCCATTTCAAAAATCGCGAGAATGATGATCCACCAAGCGATTTTTTTTGCGCGCTTTGGGTTCGTTTTCGACGTAAGCTCCTGATTTTTCTGACGTATAAGAGCTTCGATCTGCTCCTTCTGTCGGACCTGCGAGGTGAGGCGGCTCGCTACGTTGTTTTTCGCCTGTCCAAGGCGCACGATTTCCTGACGCTTCTTTTCCTCTGCCTGTCTTCTCAGTCTTTCGGCAAGCTCTCGCTCGGCTCTCTCGCGCTCGGCTTTTTCAAGTCTTTCCTTGATAGCCCGATTGCGCTCCGTGAGTCTGTGTGCACACTCCTCGTCTGCAAAGCGGACCGCATTTTTATATGCGGGAAGCCTTTCGAGAGGCGTGTTCTGATTTTCAAGCTGAGCCTCGTTTGAGCAGTGGAGCTCGGCAAGAATTTTGCCGATATAAGCGTCTGCATTTTCGGGATCTATATCGAGCACCTTTTCGCAGTATATATCTGCGCTCTCCCAGTCCTGATTATCAAGGAAGATCGAAACCCTTCTGAGAAGCGTAGCCGTTTCGCCGTGCGACTGAGCCTGACCTCTTGCTTCTCTGTGCTCGTGATCTCTGTCGTATCTGTCGTGATCTCTATCGTATCTGTCGTATCTGTCGTCATCTCTGCCGACGAGCTTTCTTATTCCTCTGACGAGGTCGGGCATAAATCCGAGCTTCGTCATATCCTGAGCTTGAAGATGCGAGAACTCCTGCGGAAGATCGTACGGATCCATTCCGCTATATGCGGGAATGAGCGCCTTTTTGGCTCCGCTCTTTATAAGCGAAAGATAGCGGCTCCATTCGTTCTTTACCCATACCGCGTTGAAGTATTCGGGCTTTGTTCCGATAACTACCATGATTTTTGCGCTATTGAGTGCCGCAAAAATGTATGGCTCGTACGCCTCGCCAAGCTTATCCTCCAAGGTTATTCTCGCATAGAAAACCTTGAAGCCCTCCTCTGTGAGCTCGTGATAAAGCTCGTTTGCATACACCGAATCTCTCGTGCGCTGACCGCGTTCGTCGGTTTCTTTATAACAAATGAACACGTCAAAGGGCTCTTCCTTTTGGGAAATTTCAAGTATTCCCTTCTGTATCTCGTTTATCGCCTTTGCTTCGTTCTCGTAGATCAGCTTTTGCTCCATGTCGGCGTATTTTATCGCCGAGATATAGTTGTCGTCGTCAAAGATCGAGGTGAACTGTGCTCTGTTGACCGTCGGGATACGTTTGTGCGAAGCAGGATCCTCAACGTACTCTATTCCGTATCTGCAAAGGATAAGCGACCAATAAGCCTCGGCGTCCTCGGTGTCCTCTTCGAGGATCTGCTCGTAGATGCCCATAGCCTTATCGAACTCGTTGTTACGTCTGAAATGGTTTGCTCTGTCGTAAAGTCTTGCAATTTTATCATCATTCAGATTGGGGAGAGTCTGTACGCTTGCGCAATACTCACAGGTCGCGGTCCTCGCGTCCTGCGAAACGTCGAGCGTTCCTCCGCACATTTTGCATCTGAAAACCGTCATTTAAAAGTTTCTCCTATCGTCTATTTAAGAAGCCTGCACTTGTTGTTTCTCTCGGTGATAAGTGCTACAAGCTCACCCGAAAGGCTCTCGGCCGCAGAAAGATCTCCCGCCTCGACTGCCGAGGAAAAAGCAGAGAACTTATCGGATATTTTATCCTCTACCGAGCAGAGCGCGTCGTCAGACATAGGATCGCTGTATCTGATCGCCTCGTACACCTTTTTAGCCTCTGCCGCAAGCTCCTCGCCCGAAGCCTTTGCCATAAGAGTCTGAGCGTCTGCCGTAATCATCTTTATAAAGAGAGTCTTGGATTTTATCTTTTTGTCGATAGCGGCGATCTCTCCGATAACCACCGTAGCCTTTGCTACCGAAAGGACGTTACAAACGAGAACGATAGCGCAAAGGATTATTCCAACCCAGTAAGGAAGGGGAGAAATGAGCATGCAGAGTCCGCCGAACACAAAGGACGCGATAAGTCCTGCATAGCTGCTTCTGATAAGCGAAATGTTATAAAAGAGCTTCTTTGCAGAGTCCGCTCTGAACGCCGCGTAGGCACAGGCAAGCTGAGCCACGAACATAATAGTTATGAACACGTATCCGATCCAGAAGGAGTCGGTATATTTCTCCTGATTTATCCAACCGACCGAAACAAAAGCGATCACGTTGAAAAGTCCGAGGAGTGCAAGCCATGAAACAAGATAAGCTATGAATGATTTTTTCATTTTTCTATACCTCCATTAAAGCTTTTCGCCACATTCAAGGCAGAATTTTCCGCCGCTCGGAACCTCTGCGCCGCATTTCGGGCATTTGTTTACAAGCGATGCTCCGCATTCCATGCAGAACTTGCCCTTGGCGGTTTTCTTGCCGCAAGCAGGACAGATGATCTCGCCGTCTGCGAGATTTTCGACCTTTGTTCCGCATTCAAGGCAGAATTTTGCATTTGCGGGAAGTGAGTTTCCACAGTTTGCACATTTGATCTGCTCTGCGCCTTTGTCCTGAGGAGCAAAGCCTCTAAACATATCGCCCATCTGAGCACTGATGTTGCCTGCCGCCGCCATTCCGACGCCAAGACTTACGAAGTCGCCTACAACTCCGCCGCCACCGCCGCCGTTTGCACCCATATTTCCGATGCCCTCGGCGTAAGCGACCTGTACCTCTTTCTGGAATACGTCCTTCTGACTGTATCCCTTAGCCGCCATGACCTCTGCCTCTGCAAAGCCTGCCATCTTGGTAGCCTGCGCCTCGGTCTGAGCCTTGATAAGCTCTCTTTCGGCGGTTGCCTTGGCGATCTCGGTTTCGGTCATCTGACGTTCGAGCTCGATCTTTCTCTGTGCCGCAGTAACTGCCGCCTGAGCCTCCGCCTGTGCGCTTCTGACCGCCGCCTCTGCCTCTGCCATCTTGGTTTGGAGAGAAATGGTGTGAAGCTCGCGCAGGTGCTTAAAGTTAGGATCGTTTTCGGGAAGAACTACGTTCGAAATGTAGAACTCGGGAATGGTAAGTCCGTATTCCTCAAAGCCGGGAGTTATGTTTCTGCGAAGGATCTCGGAAAGCTTTTCGAGATTTTCGTCGATTTCAAGAATGTTGATGTTTTCGGATTTGATACTGCCCGAAAGATGTGTCTTAACGGCAGTCGAAATGAGCGGTCTGAAAGAGTTTTGGAGAGATTTCGTGAATCCCATTCCGCGCTCCTCCCACGCGATTCCGTTCATCGTTCCGACGAGCTTTATAAGAAGCTTGCGCGAGTCGGAAACAGTGAGGTTCATCTCACCCGATGCGCCGATCTCGAACGGGATACCCATGGTGGGCTCGATAAAGCGGACCTTGCTCTCGGTTCCCCACTTGATTCCCATCTGTACGGTCTTGTTTATGAAATAGACCTCGCAGTGAAAGGGGTTTTCTCCGCCCGTCGTTTTCTTGATAATGCTTCCAAGCTTCGGAATGTTCTGAGTTTCGAGCGTGTATCTGCCCGGTCCAAACAGGTCGAGAGCCTGACCGTTCATCATAAATATCGCTTCCTGCGACTCGTGAACGATAAGCTGAGTCAGAGCGTTAAAATCCTCCGACGGGTGCTTCCACACGAAGGTACTGTTGTCGCCCTCGTATTTGATTACTTCTGCGATTGCCATAATTTAGCCCTCTCTTTAAAAGTATTTTTAAATTTATATGTACTAAAAGCGAATATTATATATAAGTATATCACACAAATCCCGCGATGTCAATATTCGACGGAATTTTTAGGGAGGCGGTGAGCGACGCTTCAAAGTCCCTCGGGATACTGCGATTTTCTTCTGGTCAAAATAAATATCCTGGCGCCGTAGGACTCGTTGTCAAATCTCAGTTTTATTTTCTTTGCATCATCAAAGCACTTATTTTCCCGTCTTTCGCGACTATGCAGTTCTCTTGCAAGATCGTCGAGTGAACTGATAGTGTTGCTTATTATATAGTTCACGCTACCCTTGCGCCTGCGCGCAACTGCCTTTATATAATCCTCTTCTCTATCCGAGGAAAACAGCAGGATCTCAAAATCTCCTGCACGTACCGCTTTCCCGTCGGAGCAAATGTTCATTATCTCCTCAGGCAATCGGTCAAAAACGTTTTCGTCAAGAAAGCACTCAAACGCCTTAAAGGATAGCGGCTCTTTCTTTCTTCTTTTTTTAAAAAAGCTCATCGTTCACCCCTCCGTCGTGAAAAATTAAAACCGCCGCGTTTGCGGCGGTTTATTATCTGTCCGCTTTACTCTGCCCCGCCCTCATCTTTTTCCGAGGCTTTTTCATCGGCATTGCCGTCAGAGTCGGAAGGCTCTTCGTCATCTTCGTCGTCCGTTACAAGAATGTTGTCAAGAAAGCGATTGAATATTATGTCCTTGTCCTTGCGAAAAGCGAAAACAATGGCACAGGCTGTAATCACGACTCCTACCGTGCAAAGGTAGACACCGGTGTCATTGTTAAACACCTTTTCGAACTCGTCAACAAAGAACTGCGGATAGTGCTTAAAGTCAATGCTGTCGAAAACTCCGAAATATCGCGTGAACTCGAACAGTGCTCGCTCAGCCATAGTCCAAAACGTAAGGAAAACCGCCGCAATTCCGGTCGCCAACACACCGGAGCCGACCGAATCGTGCTTGTCCAAAAACGTACTTGTTAAAAGAGTGAAGAGCATAACCGCATTAAATGCATAGTTTGCGTATTCGAGAAGTTCCTTCAAGGGAGAATAGCTTCCGTCCTTCGCCCAAAGACACAAAACCGCAGTCTTTAAAAACAACCACGCAAATATAACAGTAAACCAGAGCAACCATTTTAAGATCCGTTTCTTTTTTTCTGACATAATATCACCGTCCTTACAAATTTCGTATGAGAATTATAGCACACAGAGTAGACTTCTGTCAACACGTCGTCTTGAATTTCGCAGATTTTTTCGGATTTACCTTTTGAGCTCTTTCAGTAGCTCGGCGGCTTTTTCATGTCCGTTTTTCAGTGCTTTTTTTGCCCACGTTTTCGCCTTTTCAAGATCCTTTTTTTCATTCGCTTCGTCGCGGTAAAAAACAGCAAGGTTATACATTGCGCCGGCGTTTCCGCGATCCGCCGAGCGAAGGAATGCTTCTTCCGCCTTGTCGTAATCTTTTTTTCCCAGGTATCCGTTGTAGTACATAACTCCGAGCGCCTCATGTGCATATTCGTCATCGTAAGAGGCCGCTTGGAGAAAGCACTCGTGCGCTTTTTCGTAATCCTTCAGATCATCGTCACCGTACAGGTAACAATACCCTATGCAACGAACGGCCTCCTTTTGCCCTTGCCTAGATGCCGTTTTAAACCATTTTATGGCGGTATGCAGATCTTTTTCCGCACCAAGTCCGAGACAAAGGCAACGCCCAAAATACACCTGCCCTTCCGGATCTCCTTCGAAAGCCGCAGACGCATAGCACGCCACGGCGTTTTCAAAATCTCCGGCATCCTCGTACACTATGCCGAGCGCCACTTGGGCTCTGGCGAGCCCTTTCCTGCTTCTGTCTATGGCGCTGTTTTTGGATGGCTTCCACACGTGCGGTGTTTTGATTGCAGGACCGGAAAAGTCCGCAGGAACGTCGGCAGAAAACGGAAGAATCACTCTTCCGTATTTTCTTGCAGCCTCCTTGAAGGCAATCACCTTACTTTTTTTACTCATTATATCCTCTTTCGTTTCGGTTGCCTGTATTAGCCGTCGTTTTTGATTCTTTTTATCATGCTTACGGTATAATCTTTTTTGAGCGTCTTTAAAGCAAGCTCGTGGGTTTTTATCTTTTCCGGAGGAAGCAGCTTGTAGGCGCGTATGGTCGAGATTTCATCTTCGAGCATACTTACAAGCTTGGATTTTGCCATAAGCTTGTTATTACCGATAAGCTCGCCCAAAACATCGTTGATCGCAAGCGCCTCACTAACGTAAACGAACAGTGTAGGCTCTGCTTCAAATCCCGACAGGGAGCCTATGCAGCACCATTTTGCAAAATTCTTGAACGAAATTGAAACGGACGTGAGAGCGTCTATTTTCTCTATCGGGATTTGATCCTTATTTTCTTCGTAATACTTGGCATATCCGGCTTTTTTGCGCTCTCTGTGCTTATCGGTGTCGTCTACGAGATTTTCGCTCGGATCGCCGACTCCGTCAGAAAAATCGAAGATAAACTTCGGCTTTTGAGGAACATACTCTCGCAGGTCAATCTGTGAAAAATCGTCTTCCGACGCCTCCTTTTGTTTGGGAGCATTTTCGTATCTGTATTTCAAAAGACGGTACTGCTTTTCCGTAACGCGCGCCTTGTACGCCATATCCGGAGTCCTTATTATAAGTCTTCTGATTTCAAGCTCCTTGAGAATCTTTTCGATATCGTAAGAGTCGAATTTTGCTTTGATCTCCCAAAGCGTGGTAATTCCTTTGCGTATATACTCGAGAATTTCAAAAGCCTCCCCGCTTATTTCGGGAAAAATATCATCGGGAGTGAACATCGTACTCTTGTAATCGAAATCGTTTTTCGGATACACACTGAGAATGTCTGTTTTCTGTCCAAACTCCGAACAAGTGTAAAACGGCTCAAAATACGATTTTATAATGGGACGGTTCGCCGTACGTATATAAACGTATCCCGGATCTATGCACCGCAAAGCCTCGGGATCAAGCAGTAAAACCCGATTGAATTCAGGTACTCCTCGCCACGCCTCACCTGCAAAGTCAGTAACGGTCTTTTTGCCGCACGACTCGGCAAAGCGTGTCAGAGTTTGGTGATCGTTTGATCCCATAAAAATCTCGGTGCAGTTCGAGCGTATCGTTCTTGCCGAATGCTCGTCAAATTTCTTGTCGATCTGAGCATCACACTGAACAAACATATGCCAGAACATCCCAAATTTTCGTGACGTCGTAAGCATTCTGATATAATCGTCAGAGCTTGCTATGTTCAAATTCGCGAACTCGTCAAGAAAACAGTGGATCTTGCGCGGAAGCGCCTTCGTTTTTTCCTTTCCTCCGAGGCTGACACACTTTGAATAAATTTCATTTACCATCAGCGAAACAAGCGAATCTCCCGTGCTCGTGCCTCCGCACTTTACAAATATTGCGGTAGGTTTTTCAAGAAATTCTTCAATATCCACCGTACTGTTTGACGACAGCCTGAACACGGAATTTTGCTCGAACACGTCATATCGGTTTTCAACAACACCGAAATACGACGCTCTCGTCCTTCCTGCGTTGTTTATTACCGCTATCATTTTTTTCATACCTTCCGCGCGCAGGCTTTTGTTTTTATAATGCCTTAACTCCCGCAGATTTGCACGATCGTATCCTTCCTCGACGTTGGCTCTCAGCCAGTGGTGGTTTTGTATGATATTGTAAATGGTAAGACAATCGATTGGAAGGTTTCCATCAAGAAGATCCTCGAATTTGTCAAGGATAAGTCCCTGGGTATAGGACCTTGCTCCTATATCCCATATCGGATCGTTTTTGCTTTCAATGGGGTTTATAACCTCAGCCATACGGCGTATCACGTTGTTAGCGTCGTCAGTGATCTCCCCTTCTCTCAAACAATCGCGCGCGACTCCGAAAAACGGATTGTAGGTGTCAGAGCGACTCGGCTCGTCGGCGTTGATAATCTTTACGATATATCCTCGTTCTTTGAGATAATCATAGCTGTTTTCGCAAACCTCTCCGTACGGATCGGAAACCAGAAAGCTCGGCTTTCCTTTCAGACTTGCCAGCGCGTGTATACTCTGAATGACAAGTCTGGTCGTTTTTCCTGCTCCGGTCTGACCTTGTATATAGGTGTGATATATTCCGCCGACTCCGCCGTAAACAACCCTTCCGCTTTCCTTGTCCTTGTAGCAACCTAGCGGAAACCAATCGTCTTCCACGCTTTGCAGCTCCTGCGCCGTGTAGAAGGACAGTCCTGCGGCCTTCTCGTCGTAGCTTACAAGAGCGGCGTCGGGATAGTTCTGATTTTTATATTCACTTATTTTTCTCTCTGTTATGTTACTCATCGCCGTTACTCCTTTTTCATTTTTACAACTTCGTCTATCAGTCCGTACTCTACCGCTTCGGCGGCATCGAGATAGTGATCCCTTTCTGTGTCTGTCGCGATCTCTTCGATGCTCTTTTTGCAGCTTTTTGCAAGAATTTCGTTCAAGAGTCGCTTGGTCTTAACGATGTTATTTGCATAGTTTGCTATATCAGACGCCTGAGAAAGACCAAGACCTCCAAGCGGTTGATGTATCATTATCTCGCTGTACGGAAGCGCGTATCTCTTTCCGGGCGTGCCCGATGCGGCTATCAACGCCGCCATACTGTCCGCTCTGCCGCAAACCACGGTCTTTACGGGTGCGCTTATGCACTTCATAGTGGCTATTATGGCAAGTCCGGACGCGACCTCTCCTCCGGGAGAGTTGATTTCTATCGTTATAACCCCGTCCGAGTCTATGTAATCGAGATATTTAAGCTTCCAGCACACGTCGTACGCCATAGCCGAATTTATTTCTCCGTATATGAACACAGTACGTGTCTTTCTGAAAAATTCGCCGCCGTCAACGGTATATATGTCATTTCTTGTCATCGCTCTTCTCCTTAAAATCCAAATTGTTTATTGCCGTATTTGTTTTCTGTGAAATGTAGAAGGTAATAATTTTGATCTACCGATATGTTTTCAAGCTTGCGCTCAACGCTATCCGATCCGTAGAGCAAATAGTGAAGCATCGGAAGATTCAAGATCGGCTCTTTTTGACGTCCCAAAAGTCCGCGCACACACATAATCAGCTCTGCCGTTTCTGCTACGTCGGGTGTTTCGCTGCCGCTACACTTAACAAAGGGGGTAAAGGTGCTCTTCGCACGATCACAGAGATCGAATATTCTCTTCCACCTCTCGCTTTCCTGCTTGTTTCCAAGCTCGCCGTATGCATAGGCGAGCGCTTTTGCAGAAAATCCATCTCCCGAAATTGCGAGTGTTTTCCACAGCTCTGTTGCAAGATCAAAGCTCTTTTCTTTCCCAAGACCGAGCCAATTAACACACGCGAGAAGCTTCAAGGCTTCTGCCTCTCCCAGCCTCGCTCTTTCTTCTGCCGCCATAAGCACCAAATCAAGATCAAATGCCTTTACTGTCCTTATTTGGTTTCTCAAAACGTATTCTTTCTTCATATTGCAGATGGCGTCATTATAATTCTCGTCTTTTTCAAGGGAAGAAGAAATCAGATCAACCTCTGTTACGGTTTGTATGTCGGACGCGTTTTCGATGGCACTCCAACACTCGCCGACCGCATCTTCGCAGTCTTCGATTTTTGCTATAAATTCAAAAATTCGCCTCAGGACTTTTTCCGAATCGTCGCTTTTTTCGAACGGCAACATCGGAACCGTGGTTTCATAAAACTCCTTAATTAAGAGTTTTTCTCGCTTTTTGATCATTTCAAGTACCTTCCTTTTTATTCTTTGTTTTCTTTCTCTTTGCCCTTACATTCTCCGTCCTCTATCACAACACAGTTGACGGTTCTGCTATACGCCGTACAGGCGTCTATTGCTATGATGCCGTCAGAATAAAACGGAGAAAAATCAGCGTCATCACCCCATTCGGAGCAGGTCTTGTTTATCTTCGAGTGACCATACGAGGCGTGCCAGTGACCGCAGACTACCGTTTTCCCCGACTCCTTTATGCCGTATCTGCACGCCATATCCATTCCGTTGAGCCATCTGGCCCTCTGCCAGACGCCGACCTCCGCGTCGCGCCAATTTTCGTCATAGCGATACCTGACGCCGTCCGCGTCGTATTCCGCTCGCGTCGGTATCCAACCGTGACAAAATATATGATTTTCGCTTTCGTGGAAATCGACTCCGGCAGGAAGCAGTTTTTTGTAAAACGGAGTTCTCATAACCCTTCTGAGGAGCTCTGCGGGATTTAAAACAGCTTCTTTTTCGCTCATTTCTCCGAGCTGCAAGAGCGTATCCCACGTTCCGTTCGGATTGTGATGCGACATTCCGCATGCAATTTCGAAAATTTTTCCGCGCGATATTTCTTGCATACATTTGACTAAAAGATCCTCGTGATTGCCGAGTATATAAATAAGACGGTTCTGCTCGAGAAGCTCTGTCAGAAATGCCTGTAATTCCTTTGCCTGCTCTCCCCTGTCAAATGCATCTCCGCACACGACCAGACGGCTTTCCTTTGTGTCGCTGAAAAAGCCCGCCCTTTCAAGGGCATTTCTGAGTTCTGTGTAGTATCCGTGTACGTCGGAAACAACGTAATATCTCATATATAAGCTCCTTTCGTATTTCATCTCATTATTTAAAACACCGATTGTTTGTTTTTTTCGCACCCGAATTCATTTTTTAAACGAACCGCTCGGTCTTTGCCCGCTCTTTCGCGTTTGTGCATATCCTATAACGCCGTATTTGTCATTTTTCGCACGGAAAATATATTTTTTCTTCCGCTAAGGCAAAAATAAAAAGCCTCGCCGTTTGGCGAGGCTGATAGCTTCTTCATCGCAAAGCTTTTTTGTAAAAACAAAGAGAGCCGATTGGCTCGTGGGATTCTGAACCCATCGCGGACGTCGCATGCTCTTTCTGTTTGCTTCCCTTTCCGTCCGCTTTGGCGAAATCGCCTGCGGCGATTTCACAGACTTCTTCATCGAAAAGCTTTTTGCAAAAACAAAAGAGAGCCTCTTGGCTCTCTTTGTTTTTACGGAAGGAGTGGGATTCGAACCCACGTGGGCGTGAACCCAAACGGTTTTCAAGACCGCCTCGTTATGACCGCTTCGATATCCTTCCATATTCAGTTGTAGTTTGTTGTTTTTTGCAGGAAACGAACATCTCACGGCTTCGTGCCCTTTCGAAAATTACGCCGAAATGTTCAACAAGCGCAGCTTGTTTCCATTTACGGCTATTTTCGTTAACTGCTCGAAAAAACAACACCCCGTGTTGTTTTTATCTTCGCAGACCCGTTATGACCAATTCGACACGTCCGTGCTCGGTTGCGCCTCGCATCTCCGTTTACAACGCTAATATAATACCACAGACTTTCGCCGATGTCAAGAGCTCTTTTTGCTTTTTTATTTACATTTTCCGCCGCGCGAAAGCCGTGATGGCAAAAAATCTCACAAAAATTTCTTTTTTTATTGAAATTCCCGGCAGTATTTGCTATAATAAGCTTACACACAACGATTTCGGAGAAAAATATGCTTGACGTAACTCTCATCGGAACGGGCGGTGCCCTTCCTTTAAAGGACAGATTTCTATCCTCCTGCATAATGAAATATAACGGCGACAGCTTTCTTTTCGACTGCGGCGAGGGAACACAGATCTCCCTGCGACGTCAAAAGATCGCCCTCGGCAGAATAAACACGATCTGCATAACACACTGCCACGCCGACCACGTAAGCGGTCTGCCCGGTCTGCTTCTCTCGATGGGCAACGATATGCGAAAGGATCCCGTAACTCTGATCGGACCCGCAGGATTTGCGCGCGTGCTTCACAGTCTGCTCATCATCGCGAGGGAGCTTCCTTTTGAACTGAATATCATCGAATTAAAGCAGCGTGTCGAGTGCTTTGAGATCGACGGTTGCCGTCTGTCTGCATTCCGTGTCGAGCACTCTCTGCCCTGCTACGGATACGCCTTGGAGATCGACCGCGTCGGTCGTTTTTCGCCCGAAAAAGCCGAGAAAAACGGCGTTCCGATGCGCGCTTGGGGACTTTTGCAGAAAGAGGAAACGGTTGAATTTGAGGGTACTCTCTACACTCGTGACATGGCGTTTGACGAGGCGCGTCGCGGCATCAAGACCGTATTTTGCACGGACACGCGTCCGCTGAAAATAATTTCCGAAATGGCGCGCGACGCCGATCTTATGATCTGCGAGGGAATGTTCGCCGAGGACGCCAAGACCTGCCGCGCCCAGGAAACGAAGCATATGACCTTTGCCGAAGCGGCACATCTTGCAAAAGAGGCATCTCCGGACGAGCTCTGGCTCACCCATTTCAGTCCTTCTCTGCCCGATCCGCAGAATTATATTTCGGTAGCGACCGAGATTTTCAAAAAAACCCTCTGCGGCAAGGACGGAATGTATAAGGAGATAAAATTCAGAGATTAAAACGAGAAAAGAGGCTGAAATCAGCCTCTTTTTGTTTTCGCGCCGTCCTCAAATCGCCATTTTCTCTACTTTGCATTTTTTGCCGATCTTTTCGCAATATTTTATAACCGACAGCGTTCCTTTTGATTTTCCGTCCCAGAATGCAAGGACAAAATCGGCATACTCCACGATCGTTTTGTTCCTTACGATCGGTGCCGCCCTGCCGTATTTGCCGTGTTCGGGCAAAAATTCGGTGAGTTTAAGCGCGTTTGCGCGTGCATACTCGGCGGCGCAGGTATCAATTCCCTTCGCTCCGCCCGAAACGATCTCGGCAACTCCCTCGGGAAGATAATCCCCGAGATTTTTTACATCGAGATTTCTTGATCCTATGATTGCAATTTTCATAAAATTCCTCTTTCTTTATAATTTGGTATACTTGTTTTAAGTATACTCTCAACATTATACCACAAAATAATCTTAAAATGTACTTAAAATAAGATTATTTTTGAGGAAATTATGAGAAACAAGAAAAACAAACATATTGGAATTGAAATAGACCCCGAGCTTCACTACAAGCTGCATTATTTATCCAAATACGAAGGACGCTCTGCGAACGGCGAAATTCTATTTCTGATACGCAAGGCGATAAAGGAGTTTGAGAGCTCCGAAGGAGTCATTGAAATCCCGACACAGAATGAAGAAAAATAAACATCCCGCAGGATTCCCTTTGTATATACACATATATAAGTATATATACATTTATTGGAATCGTCGAGAGGATATATGTCTATTAAAATATATACAACAGAGGTGATATGCCTGGTTCGGTTAACTATTGACTGCTATTTGAAAAAAGTCGGAATTTCCAGATATGAACTTGCAAAAAGAACTAAAATCGGCTACCAAACGATAGACGATTATTATAAAAACAAGGTCGTGCGCTACGACAGCTTCGTTCTTGACCGAATTTGCACCGCCTTGAATTGCGATATTTCTGATATTATTTCTTATGAAAAATAAGCATCTCCGTATCAGGAGATGCTTTTTTCTATTCTAATTTGTTTTTGCTTTGCGGAGCAAAGCTACATTAACTTTGAACTTTGCACTTTGCACTTTGAACTTAATAAAGTGTGTCAGGGATACTACTCATCCACCGCTTCGTAGGTCCCAGCCCGCCGCGAGGCGGCGCACCGCTATTTGCTTTGCAAATAGCCAAGCGATGTGCAACATCGCGTTTTTTCTACGCA
>JAZOSN010000061.1:0-10974 GCA_045657105.1 Eubacteriales bacterium | reverse complement strand
TCACAAGGCTATTTACCACCTTTCTGAATATTTTTTACGTCATTTGTGTTTTGTCTGTGATAAGATTTACCTACTCTATATAATATGTCTGAAAAGTTTATAGGTCATAAATTTGATTGTTGACTTTTGTCGGAATATGTGATATTATCATAATATTAAATACATCTAACGGAGAATATCAGAAATGGCTATCTTTAAATGTAAAATGTGCGGAGGAGATCTCGACGTTTCGGCAGGCAGCTCGGTCGCGGAATGTGAATACTGCGGAACTAAACAGACCGTTTCGACGTCAAGAGATGAGGTGCTTCAAAACCTCTTTAACCGCGCAAATAATCTTCGTATCAAGTCGGAATTTGATAAGGCGGAGCAGATATATGAAAAGATACTGAACGAGGACGATACCGATGCCGAGGCGCACTGGGGTATTGTTCTGTGTAAATACGGTATCGAGTACGTAGAGGATCCCAAGACCTATAAGCGTATCCCTACCTGCCACCGAACCTCGTACGAGGCGGTCACGGCGGATCCCGATTATCTCGCGGCGGTAAAATACGCCGATATTACTCAGAAGGCAATATACGAGAGGGAAGCGCGCTCTATTGACGAGATACAGAAAAATATCCTCAGTATCGTCAAAAATGAAAAGCCGTTCGACGTGTTTATCTGCTATAAGGAAACCGACGAAAACTCTCAGAGAACTCAGGATAGCGTTATAGCAAACGATATTTACTATCAGCTGACACAGGAAGGACTCAAAGTTTTCTATGCGGCAATAACGCTCGAGGATAAGCTCGGTCAGGCATACGAGCCGTATATATTCTCGGCGCTGAGCACTGCAAAGGTAATGCTCGTTATAGGAACGCGCCCCGAGTATTTCAGTGCGGTCTGGGTGAAAAACGAATGGTCGAGATTTTTGAAGCTTATGAAGACCGACCGCTCGAAGCTTCTTATTCCGTGCTACCGCAATATGGACGCCTACGATCTTCCCGAGGAATTCGCGCATTTGCAGGCGCAGGATATGTCGAAGATCGGGTTTATAAACGACGTCGTGCGCGGAATAAAGAAGGTCATAAATAAGCAGGAAGAGCCGGTGACTACCGTAATAAAGGAAACCGTAACTGCGAGCACAAACACAAACGTCGCACCCCTGCTCAGACGCGCTTTTATGTTCCTTGAAGACGGCGAATTCGATAGCGCGGACGAATACTGCGAAAAGGTTCTCGATGTTGAGCCGGAAAACGCCGAGGCATACCTCGGAAAGCTTATGGTCGACCTGAGAGTTAAAAGCAGAGAAGCGCTCAGTGACTGCGCCGAGCCGTTTGATAATAATGCGAATTATAACAAGATTCTTCGTTTCGGAAACGACGAACTAAAAGATACCTTAAAGACGTGTACAAAATATATAAAAGAGCGTAACGAAAACGCGCGTCTTGAAGGTATATATAGCAAAGGTACCGCGCTTATGAGCAGTGCCAAAAAAGAAGCCGAATATAAGGAAGCTGCTAATATCTTTAATTCTGTAAAAAACTATAAGGATTCGGCTGAGTTTGCTAAAAAGTGCCTTGAAAATGCTCGCAAAATAGAGATAGCAGAGGCAGAAAAAGAAATAAATAAAAAGAAAAGAAATAAAAAAACATGCGTCTGTATGATCATTTTAATCGCATTAATATTTGTAGTCACAGGAATCGCCAGCATAATCTATACACGTACGGACTCATATATATACGATGCCACAAATAATTCAATAGGGGTTACTATTAATAATTTCAGGGATAGTTGTCCAGAAAGCTTAATTATTCCTGAGTATATTAACGGAAAGCCGGTAACCGAAATTGCTGACAGTGCTTTTGAGAAATTACACATCGGAAGAGAAATTAATGCTAAAACTATAACTGTTCCTTCAACTGTTACAAAAATTGGACACTCGGCGTTTAGGGGATTGAAAGACTTGGAAGTTATAAACATTCCCGCCTCTTGTACGCAAATTGGTTCATGGGCTCTATTAGAATGTGATAATCTTAAAACGATTAACTTTACAGGTACTTTTGAGCAATGGGAGCGCATAACGTTCGGAGATAATTGGGCACCAATGTGTGATTACGAAGTGTTTGTCGTTTTTGATAACATACCTCTTTCTTTGCTAGAAGCTAAATATAAGGCGGCTAATAATCTCTATAATATGATGGAATATGAAAGGGCAATTTCTGCTTTTAAAGAACTTGATGGGTACAAGGATAGTAACGAAAAAATATCTGAATGTAATAACGCGCTCTATAATATAAGGTTTAACAAAAATAAAGATATAATAAAAAACTGTCAGATTGGTAATTATATCTTTTGGGGCGCATATGAACAGGACAATAACACCTCGAACGGAAAGGAAGAAATTGAATGGCTCGTACTTGACATAGTTGACGGTAAAGCACTTGTGATAAGCCGATATTGTCTTGATTGTAAGCCATACGACACGAAGTACGACAATGCTACTTGGGAGACCTGTACGCTTAGAAGTTGGCTGAACAACGACTTCATAGACACAGCTTTTTCCGATGAAGAAATAGCATATATTCCGACAGTAATCGTTTCCGCGGATAATAATCCTGATTATAGTACATATCTGGGAAATGCCACTCAGGACAAGGTGTTTCTTTTAAGTATAAATGAAGTTTTTAAATATTTCAGTTCGAATAGCGAACTAAAATGTAAAGCAACAGCTTATGCGAAGGCGCAGAGTGAATATGACATTAGTGGTAACTGTATCTGGTGGTTGCGGTCGCTCAGATCCGATCAGGATGTCGATTGCGCGTCCGGCAATTTGGGCGGCGTCTTAAAGATTGGTATTTCTATGCACAGTGGCGGTGTTGTTGTTCGCCCCGCTTTTTGGATAGATTTCAGTTTGATTAAATAATTTCAAAAAAACAGACCTTCGGGTCTGTTTTTACTTTAAAAGGCTTCTCCTTGACGGAGAAGCTCCGCCGCAGGCGGTGATGAGGTGATCCCCGACGTACGAAAATAAAAAAACACAGGCAGAAAAATGCCTGTGTTATGTGTTATTTCACAATATTTATCGCCTTATGTGCAACCGAAACCTCAACGTCGCCGCACTCGATTATCTCGCCGTCCGCGCACAGCCGTCCGAGATTTTTGAACTTTAAGGCAGTGCATCTTTTATATATCGCGATCGAGGCGTATTTCGGATCGACCGTACCGTCGGGACGGATATGCAAGCCTTTTTTGTATCCGCCTATGAATTTCGCAAAGCGCAGACGGGATATTTTTCTTACCATAATTACTTCGAGAATTCCGTCGTCAAGCTCGGCGTTCGGCGCACAGCAGAATCCGCCGCCGTAATATTTACCGTTTGCGATAACACAGAGAAGATAATCTCCGGCTATATGCTCGACGCTTCCGTCCTCTAAGGTCATCTCCACGTCAAAGCTCTTGCCTATCTTATGAAAAACGGTTGCAAGCACTCCCACAGCATACGCGAGGCTTCCTTTGACGAGCTTTAATTTTTTGAGCTTTTCGGTGACCGATACGACGTCGCAGTCAAAGCCGATGTTTACTATATTTGCACTGTACTTATCGCCAAATTTGATGAGGTCGATCTTTTTGCTTATGCTTTCTTCGTGAAGGGATTTTACAAAATCGTTTCCTGTTCCGAACGGAATAACGGTGAGCTCTGCGGTATCTCCCGCGCCTGCATTCATTATAGCATTGACCGACTCATAAACGCTTCCGTCACCGCCGTAAACCGTAACGTGAGCGTACGGATCCTCGCGGCATACCTCGGCGATTTTTTCGGTGGCATCGCCCGGACACTTCGAGCGGTAGCATTTCGCCTCATCGACTCCGGCAGGGCATTTTTTCTTGGAATTTATTATAGAAAACTCTTTTCTTTTTATTTCAGTGCTTACCATATATACCTCGGTTCACTCAGAATAAAATAGTTTAACAAAAAGATTATAACACAAAAGCATTAATTTGTCAAATAAAGTCGAAAGAAATTTTAATTTTTTTGTCAAAAAAACAAAATAATACTTTTATTGCACTTTCTCCTTGACAAACGGGAAATTTTCAGTATAATATTTATAATAAATATTAAAGCAAATGTTCCTTGAACAAAAATCTACGTGCAGAGAAAGGATTTTGAAACTATGAACAACAACAAGTTTGCAAAAGAGGGAATTACCTTTGACGACGTACTTCTCGTTCCTCAAAAGAGCGAGGTGCTTCCCAATACGGTAGATCTTACCACGAAGCTTACTAAAAAGATAACTCTTAACATTCCGCTTATGAGCTCGGCTATGGATACGGTTACCGAGTCCAGACTTGCTATCGCGATAGCGCGCGAGGGCGGTGTCGGAGTCGTACATAAGAATATGACTATCGAGCGTCAGGCGGAAGAGGTTGAAAAGGTAAAGAGAAGCGAGAACGGTGTTATCACCAATCCTTTCTTCCTTCGTCCCGACAACTACGTATACGAAGCAGAATCCCTTATGCACAAATATAAGATCTCGGGTGTGCCGATCTGTGACGAAAACGGTCGTCTGGTAGGAATAATCACAAACCGCGACATCAGATTCCTTGACAGTCACGATATGAAGATATGCGAGGTAATGACCAAAGAAAAACTTATCACCGCTCCCGTTGGCACGAGCCACGAGGAGGCAAAGGCGCTTCTTATAAGAAACAAGATCGAAAAGCTTCCGCTTGTCAATGACAAGTTCGAGCTTAAAGGACTCATTACCATCAAGGACATCGAAAAAGCGGCTAAATACCCCAATTCTGCAAAGGACTCCAAGGGCAGACTGCTTTGCGGCGGTGCTATCGGAGTAACCAACGACGTTCTCGACAGAGCAGGCGCTCTCGTTGACGTTGGAGTTGACTTCCTCGTGCTCGATTCTGCACACGGACATTCGATGAACATTCTCAAAATGCTTGATAAGGTTAAAAATGCTTTCCCGGACTGCGATATTATCGCGGGTAATATTGCTACTACCGAGGCGGCAGAGGATCTTATCAAGGCAGGTGCGGACGCTATCAAGGTCGGTATCGGACCGGGATCTATCTGTACTACCCGTATAGTTGCAGGTGTAGGTGTTCCCCAGCTCACTGCTATAAATGACGCGTACGAGGCTTCGGCTAAATACGGTATTCCGCTTATCGCAGACGGCGGTATCAAGTACAGCGGAGATATTCCCAAGGCTATCGCGGCAGGTGCCGACGTCGTTATGATCGGTTCGCTTCTCGCAGGTTGCGAGGAGAGCCCCGGAGAAATCGAGATATATCAGGGAAGAAACTTCAAGGTATATCGCGGAATGGGCTCGCTTGCGGCTATGGAAAAGGGAAGCGGCGACAGATATTTCCAGACCGGAACCACCAAGAAGGTTCCCGAAGGCGTTGAAGGACGCGTTCCCTACAAGGGACTCCTTGCAGACACGGTATTCCAGCTTATCGGCGGACTTCGTTCCTGCATGGGTTACTGCGGAACCGGTACTATCGAGCTTCTCAAAACTAACGGCAAGTTCGTAAGAATTACCGGCGCAGGACTTCGCGAGTCGCACCCCCACGATATAAACATCACCAAGGAAGCGCCCAATTACAGCGCGCAGAGCTAAAAATAAATAAAAAATCCCGCGTTCAAAACTGACGTGGGATTTTGCTCTTTTTTAATCAAAAAATAGCAGAAAACTGTTGACAAAATACTATATTTAGTGTATAATAACTCTGTTTTGCACTAATTATAATATATAACTGTTTTATAATATAATATCTCAAAAGAAAGGACGAATTTTATGAACTATTGGAGAAATTTTAAAGAAGGTAATTGGAATAAAGAAATAGATGTAAGTGACTTTATAAAGAGAAACTATACTCCCTACGAGGGTGGCGCGGATTTCCTTGAAGGAACGACCGAGCGCACCGAATCCGTTATGACGAGAGTCAACGATCTTCTTATTGAGGAGAACGAAAAGGGTGGAGTTCTTAAAATAGATACAGACCACGTTTCCTCGATACTCTCGCACAGACCGGGATACGTTATCAAGAGCAAGGATATAATTTTAGGACTTCAAACCGACGAGCCTCTTAAAAGAGCGGTAAATCCGTTCGCAGGATACAGAAACGCTGTTCAGGCTTGTCAGGCGTACGGATATGAAATAGGCGACAACGTCCATAACGAGTTCAGATACCGTACGACTCACAACACCGGTGTTTTCAGAGTTTATACCGATACTATGAAAAAAGCAAGACACGCAGGAGTTCTCACCGGACTTCCCGACGCTTATGCGCGCGGCAGAATTATCGGTGACTACCGCCGTATCGCACTTTACGGTATGGACTATCTTATAAACGAGCGTATAAAGGACAAAAAGCGTATAAGTGAGCGCGATATGGAGCTGCCTACTATTCAGCTTATCGAGGATATTGAAAGACAACTCGAATTTATGCGCCAGCTTATCGAGATGGCAGCACAGTACGGTTGTGACATCACCCGTCCTGCAAACAACGCTTACGAGGCAATACAGTGGCTCTATTTCGGATACCTTGGCGCAGTCAAGGAGCAGAACGGCGCGGCGAACAGTATCGGACGAATTTCCTCGTTCATTGATATTTATATTCAGAGAGATCTCGAAGAGGGAACTATTGACGAGCTTCGCGCTCAGGAGCTTATCGACGATCTCGTAGTTAAGATGCGTCTTGTACGCCATCTCCGTACACCCGAATATAATAACCTTTTTGCGGGAGATCCCGTATGGGTTACCTGCTCGCTTGCAGGTATGTGCGAGGACGGCAGAACGATGGTCACAAAGACCTGCTACCGTTTCCTGCAAACGCTTTATAACCTTGGACCGAGCGCAGAGCCTAACATTACGGTTCTCTGGTCGCAGGATCTTCCCGAAAGCTTCAAGCGCTTCTGCGCGAAGGTTTCGATAGATACAGACTCGATACAGTACGAAAACGACGACGTTATGCGCCGTGATTTCGGTGACGACTATTCTATCGCTTGCTGTGTTTCGGCTATGAAGACCGGCAAACAGATGCAGTTCTTTGGTGCAAGATGTAACCTTGCAAAGGTTCTTCTTATGGCGCTTAACGGTGGAAAAGACGAGATCCACGGCGAGCAGATCGCTCCCGAGGGAGAGTCCTTCCCCGAAGAAGTTCTCGATTACGATAAGGTGATCGAGGCGTTCAAATCATACGCTTCATGGATGGCGAAGCTTTACGTCAATACTATGAACGTAATTCACTATATGCACGATAGATACGCGTACGAAAGACTTATGATGTCCTTCCACGACGTCGAACCCGAAAGACTTATGGCGTTCGGTATAAGCGGACTCAGCGTGCTTACCGATAGCCTCAGTGCGATAAAATATGCAAAGGTAACACCTGTAAAGAACGAGCGCGGAATAATCGTTGATTTTAGTACCGAGGGCGAGTTCCCGAAATACGGAAATGACGACGACAGAGTTGACTCGATAGCGAAATGGATAACCGAGTTCTTCTATTCGGAGCTCTGCAAGACCAAGGCGTACAGAGGTGCAAGGCACACTCTTTCGATACTCACGATCACCTCGAATGTCGTTTACGGACAGAAGACCGGAGCTACTCCCGACGGAAGAAAAGCAGGCGAGCCCTTTGCTCCCGGCGCAAACCCGATGCACGGCAGAGATAGCGAGGGTGCACTTTCCTCTCTCAACTCGGTAGCAAAGATCTGCTACGACTGCTGTCAGGACGGTATTTCCAATACCTTCTCGATTACTCCGGACACTCTCGGAGAAAACGATGCTAACAGAGTCGAAAATCTCGTAAACGTTCTTGACGGATACTTCGCTCAGGACGCGCATCACCTCAACGTAAACGTTCTCAACCGTCAGAAGCTTATCGACGCGATGAACGATCCGACGCTCTATCCCTCGCTCACCATTCGTGTAAGCGGATATGCGGTCAACTTCAATAAGCTGACTAAGGATAAGCAGCTCGAGGTCATTTCGAGAACCTTCCACGAGAAGATGTGATCATGAAGGGATATATTCATTCATTCGAAAGTCTTGCCGCCCTTGATGGCGGCGGACTTCGTTTGGCGGTATTTCTTTCTTCCTGTCCGCTCAGATGCGCGTACTGCCATAACCCCGATATGTGGTCGCTATCAAGCGCAAGGATCGAAATGACACCCGAGGAGCTTGTAAAAAAAGCTTCGCGCTATAAGCCCTATTTTAAAAAGGGCGGCGGCGTTACCTTTGTCGGCGGAGAGCCGCTCGTTCAGGCAGAGTTTATCGCCGAATGTGTAGATCTTCTGAAAGAGGCAGGTATCTCGTACGTTGTTGATACGTCGGGCGCATTAGAGCTGAGTGATACGGTGAAATATGTTCTCGCAGGAGCAGAGAAGGTCCTTCTCGATCTTAAATTCTGGGACAGTGAAAGTTATCTCGAATATACGGGACAGGGGAATGAAAACGTACTTAAAACACTTGATTTTCTTGAAAGCATCGGCAAAAAAACGGTGATACGAACCGTTGTTGTTCCCGGTGTGAATGATAATGAGGAGATCATCGCAAAATATCTTCCTTACGTTCAGGATAAAAAATGTGTTGAAAAATATGAGCTTCTCGCCTTTCATACTATGGGATTTTTCAAGTATGAGAATCTCGGTATAAAAAACAGATTTTCCGATAAAATCGCGCTTGATAAGTCAAAGAAGGATAGACTTCAAGCATTTGTTGATAAAAAGCTAGGTAAATAAAAACGTGCATACTAACCTTTTGGAAAGTGTGCACGTTTTTTGTTTGGTTTTTTAAAGCGTTACTCCGTCTTTGAATATTGCAAGCTCGTGCTTGTCGAGAAGCTCGGACGCCGCCTTGATCTCTCCCGAAGCTACCGCTAAAATGTAGTCGGTAAACTCTTCTGTGAGATCCTCCATAGTCTTGCCTTCAAGAAGCTGACCTGCATTGAAGTCGATCCATTTTGATTTGAACTCAGACAGACGCGAGTTGCTCGATATTTTGAGCGTGGGGATCGGGCAACCGAAGGGTGTTCCGCGTCCCGTCGTAAAGAGTATGAGCTGTGCTCCGGATATTGTAAGAGCACCCGATGCCACGAGGTCGTTTCCGGGCGCTTGGAGCAGAGAAAGACCTTTGGCACTGACCTGTTCACCGTACGAGAGAACGTCCTCTACGGGGGCTCTGCCGCCCTTCTGGACACAACCGAGCGATTTGTCCTCGAGAGTTGTGATGCCGCCTGCCTTGTTTCCGGGAGAGGGGTTTTCGTCAACCTTTTCGCCGTAGCGCATAAAGTATTTCTTGAAGTTGTTGATAAGATCAACCGTTTTATTAAAAAGCTCGGGAGTTCTGCAACGGTTCATAAGTATCGTTTCCGCTCCGAACATTTCGGGAACCTCGGTCAGAATTGTGCTTCCGCCCATCGAAATAAGATTGTCCGAGAAAGATCCAAGCAGGGGATTTGCGGTAATTCCCGAAAATCCGTCCGATCCGCCGCATTTAAGACCGACTGTAAGATCGGACGCCGGACATTTTTCGCGTCTGCAAAGATCTGCCGATGTTGCGAGCTCCTTTACGATAGAAACGCCCTCGCCGATCTCATCTGCGCTTTCCTGACATACGAGGAACTTAACACGATTGTCGTCGTAATCTCCGAGTCGCTTTTTAAGCTCGTCGATATTTCCGTTTTCACAACCAAGACCGACGACGAGAACTCCTGCCGCGTTCGGGTGTGTGATAAGACCTGCGAGATAATCGAGAGTCATTATGCAGTCCTCACCGAGCTGAGAACAGCCGTACGGGTGGTTGTACGAGTATATTCCGTCGATGTTTTCGGTTTTGTAGCACTGCGAAAGGCTTTCTATTTCACGGACGATCGAGTTTACACAACCTACGGTAGGTATGATCCATACCTCGTTTCGTATTCCGACCTTGCCGCCGCTACGCCTATAACCCATAAAATATTTCGGAGCCTTCGGTGGAAGATCCTCGAAGCAGGGCTCGTATTTGTATTCAAGAAGCGAGCCGAGATTTGAGCGGGTGTTGTGTGTGTGCACGTGCTCGCCTTCCTTTATGTCTGCCTTGGCATGGCCTATCGGAAAAGCGTATTTTATGATGTTTTCGCCTTCGGGAATGTCGCATATGGCGAACTTGTGACCTGCGGGAATGTCATTTTTAAGTATGACCGTCTTGTCTGCGACCTCTACGGTTTCTCCTGCACAGATCGCTTCGACAGCAACTGCCACCCTATCTCTTTCGTTTATTTGAAGAGCCTTCATTTTAATCCTCCAAAACAGCAGCAAGAGCGGCATTGGCGTCTTTTCTTATAAAATCGTACCACTTTGTTATCTCTGCGGTAAATCCTTCGTATTTTGCAAGATCCTCGCCCCAGAACGCTTCGTTCGAAACGGCAAGCTTTATGAACTCAGAAGAGTCCTTTGCACTGTTTTCTGCGAAGAATTTAAGCACCGCCTCGTCGTCGCGGACAGAGTAAACGTCGCCGTTTGCGCGCCTTGCTACGAGTGCACCGTCAGATATTTCATTTGACGTATAGAATGCAAGAAGAGCCGCAAAGGAGAACGAGATAAGCTTCGGAAGCTTTCCGCTCTTTGCAACGTAGTCCTTGAAGGAAGGAAGAACTCTTGCCTTCCACTTCGATACAGAGTTGAGCGAGATCGAAAGAAGCGCGTGATCTATAAAGGGATTTTCAAATCTCTCAAATACCGAATCGGCAAATTCAAGAACCTCGCTAAGAGGGAGATTTACCTGAGGTGCGATCTCGTCGCGAACTATCGAGCGTATGAATTTGCCCATAACGGCGTCGTACATACAGTCGCGAACGATGTCAAATCCGCAGAGATATGCCGCAAGCACCGAAGAGGTGTGCGCTCCGTTGAGAACACGTACCTTTCTCTCGCGATAGGGCTTCTGATTGTTTGTGAATACTACGGGGAGTCCTGCCTTGTCGAGC